>JBJONS010000215.1:0-5416 GCA_046051725.1 Pseudomonadota bacterium
GCGCACGCCGTCGGCCCAGGGGTGCTGGAGCTCGGCCGGCAGCGCGGCCGCCGCGCCGGCCGGGTCGCCCTGCCCCCAGCGGAGCAGGGCCCCCGCCAAGGCCTGGCGCGGATCGCCCGCCGGCGCGGCCGCGATCGCCTGGGCGGCCGCGGCGCCGAGCGCCGGATCCGCGTCGATGAACGCGAAGCGGAAGCTCTCGACCACCGCCAGCTCGGCCGCCTCGGCCCCCGCCGGGCGCGCCCGGGCGGCGGCGGCGAGCTGCTTGGACAGGGCCTCGAGGTGCGCGGGATCACCGCGGCCCACGTCGTGGAGCGCGTCCTCGGCCCCCCAGCTGCCCAGCGAGGCGCGCAGGCTGAGCAGGAGGCCGACCACGAGCACCACGCCCACCAGCGCGCCGATCAGCACCAGCGCGGGCCAGGGGATCCGCGGACGGGACGGTGGGTCCGCGACCGGACCGTGCGGACCGTGCGGACCGACCGGACGGCCCGGACCCGTGCGGGGCACCGGGCTGGGGCGCTCCGGGGGCGTCAGCTCGCCATCTGGACCTTCATCCAGCGCGACCCGCGGGCTCGACGGGGCGGCCACCGGGGCCGGGACCGGGCGCGTCACCACCTCGACGGGGGTGCGGCGCTCCACCGCCGGCGGAGGAGGGCTGGGCGCCCGGTCCTCTTTGCGGTTCATCACGACGAGGTCCTGATCCTCTTCGTCAAGCCAATCTTCTTCGGGCTCACCCGGGGCGACCCCCATCTCTTGCTGCCAGGCCCGCAAGTCGAGGGTCTTGTGGAGGTTGGCGCCCGGGGCCGCGCCGCTCCGCGCGTGCACCGGCCCCTCGACCGCGGTGAGCTTGCGGGCGCCGCCGCTCTGGATGACCTGCATGATCTGCGTGTCGCCGCTCTGTCGGGCCTGCAGGGCGTCGGGGTCGGTGTCCTCGCGCGGAGCGAGCGCGCCGACCTCGCTCGCCGGCGAGAGCACCGCGGCCATGGTGACCTCGTCGTCCTTCTCGAGCTCGTGCCCGCCGCCGCCCGCCCCGCGGAAGAGCTGCGGGAAGGCCGCCGCGTCCACCTCGAGCCCGCCGCCGTGCCGGCTGGCCTCGGCCGTCTCGTGGTCGTTGGCCTCGGCCTCGGTCGCCGGCAGGAACCCGCCGAAGGGCATGCGGCTCGGCGCCGCGGTGACGACCTCGGGCGCGGTCTCTTGGAGCAGGGCCTCGAGGGGCGCGTGGCGGTCCACAAACTCGCCGCGCACGCCCCACAGCAGGGCCCGGACCCGCGGGTGCGCGGGGGCGGTCCGGGCGAGGCGCTCGAGCAGGGCCTGGGCGCGGATGACGCTGCCGGCCAACAAGAAGGACTCCGCCAAGCCGAGCAGCGCGGCGGTGTCGCCGGTGCGCTCGATCTCGCGCGCGTCAGCCGGCGGCTGCTGGGCCGGGGCCGCCGCCGCACGGCGCAGCTGCTCGACCGCAGGGCCGGCGTGGCCGAGCTGGTCGAGGCGCTCGAGCACCCGCTGCGCCCGCGGGGGCCAGCCGCGGGCCACGAACATCTCGGCGAGCAGCAGCAGCGCATCGACCTGATCGGCGTCCTGCTCGGTGACCTCGCGCAGGCGCACCCAGGCGCGGTCGGCCAGCCGCAGCGACAGCAGCGCCCGCGCCTCGGCCAGCCGGGCGGCGGCGGGCGGGGCGCCGAGCTCGAGCCAGCGCTCGACCACGCGGATCACGGCCACGGCGTCGTTTCGTGCCTCGGCGGCGGCGAGGGCGCGCGCGAGCAGCGCCTCGGCCTCGGGCGCGGTGGAAGGGGCCGCGGGCCCCGCTGGTCGTCCTGCCTGGCCCTGCATCCGGTCCGCGCCCTCTAAGCCCGGCCACCTAACCGGTCAGGCGCGCGCCGCGGCCCCGCGCCCGGCCGCCCCGCGCAAGGGGGGGGATCCCCAAAAGCAGCGCCGCGCGCCGCGCCGACCCCCGAGAGGGGCGGCGGGCGCGCGGAGCTCCCCGCTCAGCTCACTGGGCGAGGGCGGCCTTCAGCTCGGCCTGCAGGGCCGGGCCGACCTCGAACATGTCCGCGACGATGCCATAGGTCGCGTGCTGGAAGATCGGCGCGGTCGCGTCCTTGTTGACGGCCACGATGATCTTGCTGGTCCGCATGCCGGCGAGGTGCTGGATCTGGCCGCTGATGCCGAGCGCGATGTAGAGGCTCGGGTTGACGACCTTGCCGGTCTGGCCGACCTGGTGGCTGTGCGGCGCGTAGCCGGCGTCGACGCAGGCCCGGCTCGCGCCGGGGGTCGCGCCGATCACGGCGGCCAGCGGGCGGACCAGCTTGTCGTAGCCGTCCTTGCTCTGCACCGAGCGCCCGCCCGAGACGATGCGATCCGCCTCGGTGAGGTCGACCACGCTGCTCGTCGGGGCCTCGCGGTCGACGATCTGGGTCAGCGCGCCGCTCACGCTCACGGCGAGGGCCGAGACGGGGGCCTGGGCGCCGGTCGAGGCCGGCACACCAAACGCGTTGGCCCGCAGGGTGAAGACCGCCGGGCTGCTGCTGACGATGACGTCGGCGAAGGCCTTGCCCGAGTACACCGGGCGCCGGCCGATGAGCGCGCCGCCGTCGACCCGCAGCTCGGTGACGTCCGCGCCGACGCCGAGGCCGAGGCGGGCCGCGACGCGGGGCAGGCCGTCGCGGGCCTGGGCGCCGGCCGAGGCGAAGACCGCGGCGGGCTGGACGGCGGCGATGGCGGCCTGGACCGCGCTCACGAAGGCCGCGTTGCTGTAGCGGCCGAACTCGGCCCCGCTGACGGTCAGCACGGCGTCGGCGCCAAAGCCGCCGAGCTCGGCGCCGCCGCTGTGGCCGATGACCAGGGCGGTCACCGGGCCGAGGCCCAGCGCCTTGGCCTTGGCGATGAGCTCGCCGGCCGTCTTCTTGAACACGCCGGCCTCATGCTCGGCGATGACGAGGATTCCGTTGCCCATGGGGTTCTCCAGAGATGTTGCGCTCGCGCGCCCGGGTGCGGGCGCCCAAAACAGGGGTCAGGGGGAGGTCGCGCGCGGCGCCCTCAGATGACCTTGGCCTCGGAGCGGAGCAGGCCGACCAGCTCCTTGGCGACCTGGGCCGGCGCGCCCTGGAGGATCCGGCCCGCCGGGCGGGGCGGCGGGGCGCCCCAGGCCTTGAGGCTGACCTTGGCGGCCACGTCGGCGGCCGACAGGCCCAGCGCGGCGAGGTCCTTCACGGCGACCGGGGCCTTCTTGCTGGCCATGACGCCCTTGATGTTCGGCGACCGGGGGCTGTTGATGCCCTTGTCGGTGGAGATGACGGCCGGCAGGCTGCCCTGGAGCACGTCCCGCGCGCCGCCGCCCGCCGCGACCCACGCCTTGAAGCCGCCAGCGGCGACCTCGAGCTTGTCGCACTCGGTGGCCTGGGCCCAGCCGAGCAGCTCGGCGATCATCGCGGGCACCTGGGCGTTGTCGGTGTCGACCGCCTGCTTGCCGGCGAGGATGAGGCCCACGCCGTCGGCCTTGGCGGCGGCGGCCAGCGCCTTGGCGAAGCCGAGGCTGTCGGCGGCGGCGAGGCCCGGGTCGTCGATGCGGACCAGCAGGTCGGCGCCGCGGGCGACCGCGTCCTTGAGGCGGGCGTCGGCGTCGGCCGGGCCGACGGTGTAGACGATGACCTGGGTGGCGATCCCAGCGTCTTTGAGCTTGAGCGCCTCCTCCAGCGCGAACTCGTCGTACGGGTTGATCACCATCTTGACGGCGGCGAGGTCAACGCCGCTGACGGCGTCCTTGACCTTGATGGGGCTGTCGGTCGCGGGGACCTGCTTCAGGCAGACACCGATCTTCACGTGACCTCCTAAGGAGCGGGGGGAGTGGCAACGGGGGAAGGAGCAGCGAGGGACGAGGCGGCGGGAGGAGGCCCCGCGAGCAGCCCGTGGAGGAAGATCTCCACGACCTGATCGGCGGCCTGCTCGAGGTTGAAGCGGTCGCGCTTGCGGGCGAGCACCCACTGGATCGAGAGCTCGTCCAGCGCGCCAAAGAAGGCCCAGGTGGCGAGGAAGGGGTCGAGGTCGGGCCGGAGCGCGCCCGCGGCTTGGCCGTCGCGGATCAGGCCCTCGAAGACGCCGAGGTACTGCCAGAGGCGCTCGGGCCGGTAGCCGCGCACGAAGCGCGAGGACTGCCGCAGCTCGATCTGGAGGACCTGGGCCAGGGCCGGGTGGGTCTGGAGCTGGTGGAAGTGCGCCCGCGCGTAGGCCCGCATGCGGTCGACCGGGCGGTCGAGCCCGTCGAGGGCCCGGTCGAGGTCGCGGAGGATCTCTTCCATCTTCTCTTCGAAGATGGTGAGCAGCAGGTCTTCTTTGTTGCGGAAGTAGAGGTAGATCGTGCCATCGGCGACGCCCGCGCCCTTGGCGATGTCCGAGATGCGCGCCGCGGCGAACCCCTTCTCGGCGAAGACCTCAATGGCGGCCTCGACGATGCGCTCGCGCTTGTCATTGCGCGGCGGCGGGTCGGGGGGATCGACGCGGGGGGCCATCGGTGCTCCAGAGCGACTGAATGGCGGTTCAATGAATGACCATTCAGTTTCTAAAGGGGCGGCCCCCCCGGCGCAAGGCGTGGAACACGATCTGCAGCAGGAGGGGCGCCGACCCCGAGCCCCAGCCGCTCGGCGAGGGCCGGCACGAAGGGAGGGCCGGCCCAGCCGCCCTCCCCCGCCAGCGGCGCGAGCAAGGCGCGGGCCCGCGCGGGCTGTCCGGCTCCGTCGGCCGCCGCCGCCCACCAGGCGAGCTCATCCGCCTCGAGCCCGTCGGTCGGGCCTCCCTCCGCGATGACCAGCGCCTCGGCGGGCTGCCCCGCCCGCACGAGGGCCTCGACCAGCCGGGCCCGCTCCTGCCTCCCCTCACCCGAGAGCGAGAAGGCCTCGCGGAACGCCGAAGCGGCGCCGCTCAGATCACCCTCCAGCGCGTACGCTTCGCCGAGGAAGCGCCAGGCGTAGGCCGAGGTCGGCGCCGCCTGGACCGCCGCGGTGAACAGGGGGACATCGCCCGACCAGACCCCCGCCCGGGGGAGGTGCAGCGCGAGCGCCACCGGCGCCGCCAGCAGCAGCAGCGCCGGGCGCGCCGGGGCCTGCGCCGCCGGCAGCAGGCAGAGGAGCCCGAGGAGCGCCGGGACCGCGTAGCGCTCGGCCGCCAGCCAGCCGTGCAGGGTCGGCGGCAGCGCGAGGACCGGCCCGCCGACGAAGAGCAGGAGGCCCGCGGCGGCCCGGGCCCGGGGCGCCCGCAGCGCGAGCAGCAGCGCGACCGCGAGCACCCCGAAGCCCAGGGCGGCGCGACCGGCGCCCAGCGCGTGCAGATCCCGCAGGGGATCGACCGGGAAGGGCAGCGCGGGCAGGGACCAGGCCGAGGCGAGGGCCAGCGGCGCGAGGCCGAGCTTTCCGTCCAGATCCCAGCCGCC
>JBJONS010000216.1:0-4265 GCA_046051725.1 Pseudomonadota bacterium
CTAGGCCCTCCGCTAGGGGCGGTCGTCGCTCGTCGAGCCAGTCTAGGCCCTCCGCTAGGGGCGGTCGTCGCTCGTCGAGCCGGCCTAGGCCCTCCGCTAGGGGCGGTCGTCGCTCGTCGAGCCGGCCTTGGCCCTCCGCTCGGGCCCCTGCTCGCTCGTCGAGCCGGCCTTGGCCCTCCGCGAGGGCCCCTCTGCCGCTCGTCGCAGCGAGGTGCCCCCCCTGCCGGAGGGCCCCTGCTCGCTCGTCGAGCCGGCCTTGGCCCTCGGCGAGGGCCCCTCCGCCGCTCGTCGCAGCGAGGTGCCCCCCCTGCCGGAGGGCCTCCGTCCGCTCGCCGAGCCGTTCGCCACCCTGCAGGGGGGCCTCCGCCCGCTCGCCGAGCCGATCACCACCCTGCGCGGGGGCCTCCGCCCGCTCGCCGAGCCGTTCGCCACCCTGCGCGGGGGTCTCCGCCCGCTCGACGAGCCGATCGCCACCCTGCGCGGGGGCCTCCGCCCGCTCGCCGAGCCGATCACCACCCTGCGCGGGGGCCTCCGCCCGCTCGCTGAGCCGGCCGCCCAGGCCCGGAGGGGCCAGCAGCGCCCCCTCCGGCAGCACCCGCGCCGCCGCCTCGGCCAAGCTGCGCACCGGCAGCACCTCGAGGCCCGGCACCGGCCGCAGGGGCTCCCCCGCCGGGACCAGGGCCCGGGTCCGCCCGGCCGCCGCCGCCGCCCGCAGCTTGGCCGGCACCCCGGCGACGGGCTGCACGACCCCGCTGAGGTCGAGGCCGCCGGTCACCGCCACCTCTGTCGGGATCGCGACCCCGCGCTGCGCCGCGAGCGCCGCCAAGCCCGCCGCCAAGCCCAGCGAGCCGCCGCTGAGCGTGGCGCCCGGGGGCGCGCCGAGCAGCTGCCAGCGCACGCCGAGCTGGCGGGCTGCGCCGCCCAAGGCCGCCGCCGCCGCCACCTGCACGGCCAGCGCGCTGTCGCGGGCCACCGCGTCGGGCGTCCAGACCTCGCCGTCGCCGGGCACCAGATCGACGAGCAGCTCGATGAGGTGGCCCTCTCCGGCCCCATCCGTGCACAGGGCCCCGCAGCGGGCGCTGGTCGGCCGGGCGCCGGCGGCGGCGGCCTCGAGGCGGGCCCGCAGCGCGTCGTCGTCGACGTGGGGCAGGCAGGCCGCGGCGAGCAGCGGGTCGAAGGCGGGGGCGGCCTCGAGCGCCGCCCGCAAGGCCGCCCGGGCCGCCCGCAGCGCGTGCCGGTCGCCGCCGCGCGCGGCCGCCGCCGCCGCTTCGAGCCGGGGCCCGATGGCCACGCCCGGCGGCCTCAGTGGGGGATCGCCGCCATGCGGGCCTTGAGCTCCCACTTGGGGTCCCAGGTCTGGTCATGGCAGCTGGTGCAGATGGCCTCGATCACGCACTCGGGGCAGGAGTCGCCGAGCCCGACGATGTTGTCCTTGGTCGGCGCCGTGGCGTGGGCCGCGCCCGGGCCGTGGCAGGACTCGCAGCCCACGCCCTCGTCGACCCGGAAGTCGGCCGCCGAGGCCCGCGGCGCTCCGATGCCCACCGCCTTGGGGGTCGCGTGGCAGCGCACGCACTCGACCCGCTGGGCGTCCTCGCCCGCGCTCAGCCGCCCCATCGCCGCGCCGTGCGGGTCGCGCTGGGCCCACTTGTGCTGCTTCTTGTGGCAGCTCTTGCAGCTCGCCGCCCCGACCGTCGGCCCCTCGGGGAAGGCCAGCAGGGGCTTGGCCGCGCTGCCCTCTTCGATGGCGGCCAGCGCGGCGTGCAGCTCGGCCTCGCTCATGTGGTTGGCCTTAAAGTGGTCGATGTGCGGCAGGCCCTTCTCGACCGAGAAGGCCACGCTGTGCTCTTTGTCGTGGCAGCCCACGCACGAGGTCTTGGCGTCTTGGCGCTGGCCGTCGTGGGGGCCGCCCGGCCCGTGGCAGGCCTCGCACTGCACCCCGGCCATCGGGTGCCCGAGATCGCCCATCACGAAGCCGCCCGGCGCGCCCATGCCGGTGACGTGGCACTTCACGCAGGGCTCTTCGGTGTGGCGCTCGCGGCGGTACAGCGTCCACAGCGCGGCCTGGTGGTGCGTGATCGCCATGCTCAGGCGCTCTTCGCTGTGGCAGACCCCACAGGTGGTCTCACCTTGGTAGCCGCCGCCAAAGTGCTTGAAGGGGTTGGACGGGTCGCTGCGCAGCAGCAGCACGCCGCCGGCCCCGCGGCCATAGGGCGCGTAGGCCTCGTCGATGCCCACCCGGCCAAAACCTTGGGCCGGGGGGAGGCCGCTGGTGTCTTCTTCGGGACGCAGCGGCCGCGCGATGTAGAGGGAGGGCGTGCTGCGCGCGCCCAGCGCCGCCGCAAACGACCGGTCGGTGTCGATGACCAGCTCAAAGGCCGGCTGGTAGGTCGCCTCGAACGCGAGCAGCTGCTCTTCGGTCGACGAGCCCGAGGCCACGCCGATCCACTTCAGCCCGGTGTCTGTCTTGGCCAGCGCGTTGATCTCGGGCATCGCCGCCGTGCAGTGCGGGCAGGTGGGCGAGAAGTAGAACAGCGCCGTGCGCTGGGTGATGTCGCGGGCCAGCGCCGCCGGCAGGTCGACCGGCACCACCGCGTGGGCGGCCAGGGCCTGCTGCACGCCGGCCGCCGGCACCCCCTTGGACCAGCCGCGGGGGTCGGCGCGCTCGGGCCCCGGCGCGGGCTCGTCGGCCACCACCGGCCGCAGCCCGATGATCAGCGCGAGGAGGAGGCCGAGGGCCAGGACGACCGGGGGGAGCAGGCGGAGGGTGATGCTGCGCATGGGGAGAGGATACTGCGCAGCCACCCGCCGCGCCGCCACCCGAGGTGCCCCGATGCCCCGCGAACCCGTCGACCAGCACGTCGACCTCGAGCACGAGCGCGCGCGCGAGGGCCTCGCCCCGCTGTCCTTCCTGGTGGGGCGCTGGGCCGGGGCGGGCAGCAGCCACGGCGCCCCGCTGCGCGGCGAGCTCGTCGTGGTGCCGGCGCTGGGCGGCACCTTCCTCGAGGCCCGTGAGCGGCTCATCGACGAGGACGGCGCGCTGGACCACGAAGACATCGCGTTCTACCGCTTCGACCTCGACGAGGGCGACCTGCGGGTCACCCACCTGCAGCCCCCCGCCTGGACCGCCACCGCCCGGGTCGAGGCCCTGCCCGCGGCCGACGGCGGCGGCGTGCTGTGGGACAGCGGCCCGCTGCAGCCCCGCGTGCTCTGGCGCCCCTTCGGCCCCGATCGCCTTCTCTGCGCGGTGTTCTTGCCCGGCGAGCCCGAGCCGGTCAGCGTGATGCGCTACACCCGCGCCCCCGCCTGAGCGCGCGGCGCGGCCCTCCTGCTCCTGGTCCCGCAGCGCCCCTCGGCCCCAGCGACCCCCGCGTCCCTCTCCAGCCCCGAGCGCCCACCCGATGTCTGCCCCGGCCGTGGCCCCCGACCTGCTCCGCTGCGCCCTGCCGGCGCCCAGCCCCGAGGCCGCCGCCGCGCTGGGCCGCCCCTTCCTCCGCGACGCCGTCTGCGCCGCCCTCGCCGCCGCCCGCGCCGCGCCGCGCTGGGCCACGCCGGCCCTGGCCGCCCACTTCCGGGCCGAGCGCCGCCTGGGCAGCAAGGACCGCAAGCGCGTCCAAGACGCGGTCTACGGGGTCATTCGCAGCGAGGCGCTGCTGCGGAGGGCCGGCCTTGGCGCCGGGCAGGCCGAGGTGGAGGGCTGGGCGGCCCTGCTCGGGGGCGATCGGCTGGACGCGCTGGGCGCCGAGGGCCCAGCGGCGGACTACGCGACCGCGCTCTCGCTGCCGGTCGCGGTGGCCGGGCCCTGGCTCGAGGCGCTGGGCCCCGCCGAGGCGGCCGCCTTCGCCCAGCACCAGCTGCGCCGCGGGCCGATCACCCTGCGCGCCAACCGCCTGCGCTGCGACCGCGCCGGCCTCGCCGACCGCCTCGCCGCCGAGGGGGTCGAGACGCGGCCGGTCTCGGGCCTGCCCGACGCGCTCGAGCTCGTCGGCACCGCCAACCTCGTGCCCCTGGCCAGCGCCCGCGAGGGCTGGTTTGAGGTGCAAGACCGCAGCAGCCAGGCGCTCATCGAGGTGATCGCCGGGCTGGTGCCCCTGCGCGGGCTCGAGGTGCTGGATCGCTGTGCGGGGGCCGGCGGCAAGGCCCTGGCCCTGGCCGCCCGGGGGGCGCGGGTCGCGGCGGCGGACACCCGCCCCGCGGCGCTGCGCGAGCTGCAGCAGCGGGCCCGGCGGGCCGGCGCCGAGGTCAAGGTCGGGCTGCCCGGCCGGAGG
>JBJONS010000217.1:0-7566 GCA_046051725.1 Pseudomonadota bacterium
GTTGGGGCGGCTTTGGGCGAGGAAGGGGTGCGCCGCGAAGGGCCGGGCTGCGGGTCGGGT
The DNA here is from genome assembly GCA_046051725.1 of Pseudomonadota bacterium. Classification (GTDB taxonomy): domain Bacteria; phylum Myxococcota_A; class UBA796; order UBA796; family UBA2385; genus JAEUKK01. The sequence goes on from JBJONS010000217.1 coordinate 61, forward strand.
CGCAGCCGGAGGCTCGTCGAAGGTCTGATACCGGCCGACACTGATTCGGCTCGAACGCGCACGGGCGAAGTGCCTCGCCCCACCTGCGACAGCCGAGGTCTTCGGCGTGAGTCCCCTCATCGCCCACAGCAGCATCGGGTCGCGCCTCGTCCTGGGGGCCGGGTCTTGGAGAACCGGCAAAGGGGGGCCTTTGCGGGCTGGCGCGCGGCGCTGCCATGCGCCGCGCGAAGCCTGCCCGCCAGGCCTTTGGACATGGGGCCCCTTGGCGGGGGGCCTGGGGGCCGGCGGCCCCCGGCATCCATGGTGAAACAACAAGTTGAAAGCGAGAACGGCCTCGTCAACTCGATGAGGCCAAGCGTCGCAAGCGCGAGCCGAATCAAGCGAAGCTGGGTTCAGGCACCGAGGCCGCGACCCCACGGAAGCGAACGCAGCCCGGCCCACCGGGCCAGGCGACCACGACCAAAACCAGTCTGCGCATCCTGGTCTCGGCCCGCCGGCTACTCCCCCTCCGGGAAGGGATCGGGCCCGCCCCGCGCCGCTGCCGCGCTGCGCGCCTGCTCCACGCTCGCCTCCAGCCGCGCGCCCATCGGGGCGTCCCCCGGGTGCTGGTCCCAGCGCTGGGCGAAGCAGGCGGCCACGCCCTCGGGCCCCAGCGGCGGCTCGCGCACAAAGAGCACCACCACCGGCTCGGCGCGCAGCTCGGGCCGGTCGGCGGGCGGCGGCAAGGGCCCCCGGGTGTCGATCGCCGCCACCAGCTCGGGCGTCTGGTTCCGCACCTCGACCGGCGTCCCGCGCGCGTCGCGGAGCAGCACCGCCGGCACCGCCTGGGGCCGCAGGCACTCGAGGTAGCCGGCGGGGGCCAGCGCCTCGTGGGCGTGGATGCGCTCGGCCGTGCGCAGGCCGGCCCGCGCGATCACCGGGTCGTTGAGCCCGAAGGGATCGAGCACCGGCAGCGGCATCAAGAACCAGCCGCCGCCGGCCGCCGGCAGGACCGCCGCCGGCCAGTCGGCCAGGGCCGCGGTCGCGTCGGCGGTGAAGTCGAACTGCGGCGCGCCGCCCACCAGCGCGCCGACGACCAGCGCCCCGCCCTGCGCCACCGACCCGCGGGCCACCGCCTCCGGCGTGGGGTAGCGCACCGCCTGCAGCGCCCCGAGCACCCGGTGCTCGGCGTGCCGCACCGCGATCATCCGCGGGATCAGCCAGGCCTGCTGCGCGTCAAAAGCGCGCACCCACGGCCCGAGCTGCGGCAGGCGGGGCGCCAGCGGCTCGACCAGCACCCGCGTCTCGCCGCGGGTGTGCAGGTCGCGCGTGGCCGCGTGCAGGGTCCACGGCAAGGGCCAGGACAGCGCGAGCAGCAGCGCGCCCAGCGCGAAGGCCCGCCGCGGCGGGGCGCGCCAAGCGAGGCCCAGCACCGCCGCCGTCCAGCCCAGCCAGACCAGGGGCAAGAAGACCCGGTGCTCGAAGTGATCGCCCCCGACGATGATCACGGTGTAGCCGAGCTGGCCCGCCACGCAGGCCGCGGCCAGCAGCAGGCCGGGGCGGGGCCGCCGCGGCAGCGCCGCCAGCGCCGGCAGCGGCCAGAGCAGCGCGGCGTGCTCGAGCAGAAAGAGCCACAGGTGGCGCAGCCCCGCCTCGGGCCAGGGCCCCGCCACCTTCACCGCGAAGGGGTTGGGCAGCCAGGCCCCGTAGGCCCACCGCCGCAGGCCGAGGTGCAGCAGCACGGGGCCGATCGCGAGCAGCGCCGCCGCGGGGCGCCGGCGGTGCAGCGCCCAGCCCGCGCTGGCCGCGGCGTAGAGCAGGCCCTCGGAGCGGGTGAGCGCCAGCGCCCCCGCGAGCCCGCCGAGCCACAGCAGGCGGTCTTCGACGGCGGCCTTGACCCACGCGGCCAAGATCAGCATCCAGAGGGCGGTCTCGAGGCCCGAGCTCGACCACGCGAAGACGGTCGGGCTGGTCAGGGGCAGGGCCAGGGCCAGGGCCACGAGCCCGGTCCGCTGTGCCTCCCACGCCGCGGGCAGCGGCGCCCGCCGCACCAGCTGGCCCACCACCACGGCGGTCCCGGCGGTGCAGGCCAGCGAGAGCCAGGGCGCCAGCGCCGGCGGCGGCGCCCCGGTCAGGCCCCAGCCGAGGTCGAGCAGGGCCAGCCACGACGGGCTGCTGTAGCCCTCGACCGCCGGGAAGGGCGGCGGGTTCCAGGTCCAGCCCCAGCCCGCCCGCCGGGCCGCGGCGTAGCGGAACAGGATGTAGGCGTCGTCGCACACGAACCGGAACTCGGCCCAGCCCGCCACGAGCACGGCCGCGGCGAGGCCGATCAGCGCGGCGCGTCCGGCCCAAGCGCCGGCAGAGGTCGTCGTCGTCTGCATCGGCGGAGCTCGGGCCCGGGCGGGCGGAGGGGCGCGACAGGCGCGCGGGGCGCCCTGGTAGCATGGAGGGTCGGCGGGGCGCCCCGGGCGGGGGGAGGTCGCCCGGGCGCATCCGGTCCGGGGGCCGCGCGGGCCCGCCTCGGCCTCCGCCTCGCGCGCGCCAGGTCGGCCAGACGGCGCCGCGCAGCGGCGGTCGCCCCGCGACCGAGGGCGCAGCCCGAGCCGGGCGGACGACCGCCGCCGCCCCTGGGCGGCGGGGCGCCCCGATCCGCTCCGATCAGCCGCCGACGCGCCCGACCTCGCGCACCCGCACGCTGCGGTCCTCGGCGAAGGTGGCCTCGTAGATGGGCAAGCCGCTGGCCAGCGCGCCCAGCGTGGCCTGCAGCTGCTGCGCCCCGAGCCGGTCGAGCGCGGCCTTCACCGCGTCGGCCCGCCCGCGCAGGGCCGGCAAGCTCGGCCGGGTCGCCAGCCAGTGGGCCACCTCGGTCCGCTGGTAGGCGGTGACCTGCGGGTGGTGCACGAACATCTGCGCCCCGCCGATCGCCGGCGGCACCAGCGGGATGTGCGAGTAGGGGAAGATCTGCTCGTCGAGCTGCACCAGCAGCACCGCCCCCTCTTGGTGGCCGCCGCCGAGCACCACGAAGTCGAGCTCGGGCAGACCCTCCCAGCGGGCGCGGAAAAAGGCCTGCAGCACGCCGCTCACAACCTCGGGCCGCACGCCGTAGGCCTCGGCCCGGCTCATGCTCAGCCGCAGGTGGCCGCAGCCCACGTGGGCCGGCTGGGCGAGGTGGTGCAGCAGCCGCGCTTGGATCGCCGCCGGGGGCTTGGCGGTAAACGCCCGCCAGACCGAGGGCGGCGCCTCGCGGCTCGGCAGCAGGGCCTCGGGCACCTCGGGGTCGGCCCGCAGCGCGAGGATCATCTGGTTGAGGGCGTGCAGGTCGCTGTGCAGGTAGACCCGGCCAAAAGCCTCGATCCAGCCGCGCAGCACCGCGTCGATGCAGGCGGGGCTCAGCTCGGCCCCGCAGGCCTCGGCTGCGGCCAGGGCCAGGGCGATCTCGCCGGTGTCGCCCCCCGGGGTGCCGACCACGCCCTGGGCGTCGCGGCCATCGACGCAGGCCGTCCGCCCGTTGAGCAGGAAGGCCGCGAGCTTGACCCAGCGGATCCGCGGGGCGTCCTCGACGTGGGCCCGCAGCTCGGCCAGCGACAGCGGCCCCGGGTGCCGGTCGGGCTGCCGCAGGGGCGCGTCGGGGTCGGTGGGCAGGGCCGTCGCCAGCGTCGAGGACGACCGCGTGGTGGGCATCCCCGCCGCGCGCCAGGCGAGCAGGCCGCCGTCCATCGCCGCGACGCTCTTGTGCCCCGCCTGCTCGAGCAGCCGGGCCGCCGTCGCCGCCCGCCGGCCGTCCTTGCTCACCAAGATCAGCCGGCCCTGGCCCTCAAGCGCGGCCAGCGCGCTGATCTGCTTGAGCGGCACGTGGACCGCGGTGGGGATGGCGCCCAGCGGCCCGGCCAGCTCGTCGGCCTCGCGCACGTCGATGATCAGCACCCGCGGCCCTTGCTCGGCCGCGAACTCGGCGCTCACCACCGGGTTGTAGGCGGCGTCGCGGTGGACAGCCCCCTGAAAGTCGAGGCGCGCGAGGCGCACCTGCACGGGCTCAAGCGGAGGGGTGGTCATGGGGCTCCTCGGGCCGGGTCCTGCGGCCGCCCGGCCCGCTATCGTCGCCGCCGGCCCGCGCCGCTGCCCCTAGTGGTGGTAGGCCCCACCCCAGAGCAGCGTGCTGGCGCGGTAGAGCTGCTCGACCAGCGCCACGCGCGCGAGCTCGTGGTTCAGCACCATGCGCGACAGCGCGAGCACCTTCCAGGCCTGCGCCCGCACGGCGGGGTCGTGGCCGTAGGGGCCGCCGATCGCGAAGACCAGCCGGCGCGCGCCCAGGCGCGCCGCCTCGTCGACCCAGCCCGAGAAGGCCTCGGTGGTCGGCAGCTCGCCGCGCTCGTCGAGGCAGACCAGCCGGTCGTTGGCCTGGACCTCGGCGAGCAGGCGCTGCCCCTCTTCTTTGCGCACCTGGTCGACGTCGCCGCGGAAGAGCGCGGGCTTGAGCAGCCGCTCTTCGAGCTCGAGCTGGCGGGGCAGGCGCTTGCCGTACTCCTGCGCCGCGGCGTCGGCCCAGGCCTCGCGACCCTTGCCGACGCGCAGCAGCAGGGCCTTCACCGCGCCTGCTCGTCGGTGGCCGCGTCCTCGTCGAGCTCGTCTTCCTCGAGCTCGTCTTCGTCCTCCTCCAGGGCCTCGTCCTCGTCCAGCTCGTCTTCGCCCAGCTCATCGTCCTGGTCGAGATCGCCGTCCTCGTCGATGTACTCGAGGCCCTCGAGGTCGGGGTCGAGCTCGTCGCTGAGGTCCTCGTCGTCGGGCTCGAGCAGGCTGCGGTCGACGTTGGGCCGGGCCTCGCCGGGCAAGAGGCCGTGGGCGTCGAGGCCGAGGTCCTCCATGCTGACCTGGCGGGCGTCCTGCCAGAGGCCGTCGAGGTCGTACTGCTCGCGGCTGCGGGCCTCAAAGACGTGCACAATGACGTCGCCGAGGTCCACGAGGCACCAGCGGGCGGCGTCGAGGCCCTCGACGCCCAGCGGGCGGCCCAGCCCGGCGTCCTTGTTGCTGCGGACCACGCGCTCGGCGATCGCCCGGACCTGGCGGCCCGACACGCCGGTGCAGATGACCAGCGCGTCGCAGTAGGAGGTGCGGCCGGTCACGTCGAGGACGACGATGCCCTCGGCCTTCAGGCTGGCCACGGCGCGCACGGCGACCTGGCAGAGGGACCACACGCCGTCCACCGGCGCGCGGCCCGCCGCCCGAAGCGGGCGGGGCGGGTTGTTCTCAGTCATCTTTTCCTCGGGGTGCGCGGGCGGCGGGGGGCCTCGGTCGGGCCGCCGTCGCCGGGCGCGTCGGTGGGGGGTGGGTTCGCCGGGGGCACAGGGGCCACCGCCGGCTCGATGTGGACAGGGACGGTGAGCTCTTGGTCCTGGCCGACCGCCGAGACCGCGAGGTTGTAGGTGAAGCGGAGGGCCTTGTCGCCCTGGCGGCGCTCCCCCTCGATCTCGGCCACGAGGCGCACCGCGGTGGCGGCGTCGACCCAGAGCGCGCCCTTGAGCGCCACCAGCGGATCGGCGGGGGGCGCGGCGGCCTCTGCGGCCTCGGCCGCCTTGGCCTTGGCTTTTCCTTTGCCCTTCGCCTTGGCCTTGGCGGCGGGCGCCGGCGCGGGCGGGGCCGGCGCGAGGTGCACGCTGTAGCGGCGGGCCGGCCGGCCCTCGATGACCTCTTCGCCCTCGTCGCGCAGCTCGAGGCGATCAGCGAAGGGGCCCAGGGCCTGATCCCACTGGCTCCAGCTCGCCCGCAGCTCGGCCCGGTAGCTGTCGGCGTCGGGCCGCTGCTCCCAGCTGCCCTCGGCGCCGCCGCGGGCCACGTAGGCCACGCCCTCGACCACCCGCACCGCCTCGCCTTGGCGGCCGTCGGCCACCCGCCGGTGCTCGAAGTGGTCCCAGTCCTGCCACTTGATCTCGATGGCGTCGTCGATCGGCTCGACCTCGCCGCCCGGGCGGGTCAGCGTCTGGCGCAGGCTCGACACCGAGTGGTGGGCCCCGAGCTTGTCCATCGAGTCAAAGACGATCTCGGTCGAGGCCTCGGCGAGCGCCGCGGCCTCTTCTCCGCCCGCGCAGCCGGCCAGCGCCAGCCCGAGCGCGGCGGCGCGCAGGCCCGCCCAGCGCAGGCCGCCGCGGGCGCCGCTGCTCACGGGGCCCCGCCCTCGGGCTCCGCCTCGCCGTCCCAGTCGTCGACCCAGCCGTCCTCGTCGAAGGAGGCCGGCGCGCTGACCGGGCGGAGGGCCGGCGGGGGCGCGGCCGCGGGAGCGCCCTCAGCGGCGTCATCTTCGGCGTCGGGCGCGGGCGCCTCGGCCGCCGCGTCGCCGTCTTGGGCCTCGCCCTCGTCGTCGCCAGGCAGATCGCCCTCGTCGTCATCCTCGTCGCTGTCAGCGATGACGTACTCCCACTCGACGCCCTCTTCGGTCACGCCGCTCCAGCGGATCGGCGCGTCGTCGCCGCCGCCCTCGGCCCGGCGCAGCAGCGCCTCGGGGGCCGGCGCGGGCAGCTCGGGCGCGGGCAGCTCTTGGACCAGCTGGAAGAGGAGCTTCTTGAGCTCTTCGACGCCGAGGCCGGTCGCGCAGGAGATGCGCACGATGCGCCGGTCGGGCGCGGCCTTGCGCACACTGCGGGCCACCGCCGTGCGCTGCTCGGGCGGGATGGTGTCGAGCTTGGTGAGGACGATGAGCTCGGGGCGGTCGAGCAGCTCGCCGTCGTAGCGGCCGAGCTCGCGGCGGATCACCGCGTAGCGCTCGGCCGGGCTGAGGGCCTCGTCGGGAGAGACGCTGAGCAGGTGCAGCAGCAGCCGGGTGCGCGCCACGTGGCGGAGGAACTGGTGGCCCAGGCCCGCGCCCTCGGCCGCCCCCTCGATGAGGCCGGGGATGTCGGCCACCACGAACGAGCCGTCGACGCCCATGTCGACCACGCCGAGGTTCGGGACCAGCGTGGTGAAGGGGTAGTCGGCCACCTTGGGGCGCGCCGCCGAGATGCGCGAGATGAGCGTGCTCTTGCCCGCGTTGGGGAAGCCGAGCAGGCCGACGTCGGCCATGAGCATCAGCTCGAGGCGCAGGCGGCGGTCTTGGCCGGGCCAGCCCGGCGTGGTCTTGCGGGGCGCGCGGTTGGTCGCGGTCTTGAAGTGCTCGTTGCCAAAACCGCCGTCGCCGCCGCGGCAGACGACGAGCTGGTCGCCGTCGCGCGCGAGATCACCGACCAGCAGGCCGGTCGCCTCGTCGAAGACCCGGGTGCCCACCGGCACCTCGAGCACCGCGTCGGCGCCGGCCGCGCCGGTCATTTGCCGGGCGCCGCCGCGCTCGCCCTCTTCGGCGCGCCAGATGGCGTGCCCGCGCAGCTCGAGCAGGGTGCTGCGCCGCGCCGTGGCCACGATGCGCACGTCACCGCCCTTGCCGCCGTCGCCGCCGCTGGGCCCGGACAGATCAAGGCCACCCTCACGCACCCGTGGGGTGGCCCTGCGCTGCTCCGGTCAGCCGCCCGCCGGGTGGCGAGCGGCGCGTCCGCCGCGGCCAGC
>JBJONS010000218.1:0-14526 GCA_046051725.1 Pseudomonadota bacterium
CCCACCAGAGCCCCAAAACGCGCCGTCATAGGGGGTTTCCAAAGGGGGGCCTTTGTGGGCTGGCGCGCGGCCCTGCCATGCGCCGCGCGAAGCCAGCCCACAGGCCCCCCTTGGCGGGGGATGCAAGGGGCCCCGCGGGCCCCGTGCCCTGGGGGCCCGGGGGCCGGCGGCCCCCGGCATCGATGAGCACGACGATGCCGGCCCGCGCGAGCGACCTCGTCGTCGCAGACAAGCCAGCCACGCGGGCGGCCCCCGAACCAAGACCGGCCAGCCGCGCGCGGCCCCCGCGGGCCCACACCCCCAAGATACAAGCCATGGACGACGCCGAAAACAACGTCAAACAAGCAGTCGCCGAAGGCACGAGACCAAGCCACTTGCGCGGCGCACAGCCCTGGGGCAAACTCCCCGCGGGCTGAATGAGGGTTCATTCACCGCTCAGCTGCCGCCAGTTTCCCCCGCTGACCCACACCCCCCGCCACAGGAGCGCACCATGGCCGACACCAAGGGTTTCTTTGAGGAGTACCTCCCCCACAAGCTCAAGAAGAACCCCGATCTCGCGAAGAGCGTGAACGCGGTCTTCCAGTTCGAGATCGACGGGGCCGGCATCTGGGCGCTCGACCTGACCGGCGAGGGCGTGATCGTCGAGGGCAAGCACGAGAACCCCGGCTGCGTCATCAAGACCGACAAGGCCACCTGGGAGGGCATCCTCGACAACCCCGGCTCGGCCATCTCGAAGGTCATGACCGGCAAGCTCAAGGTGTCCAACACCATGCTCGCCACCAAGCTGCAGAAGATCTTGGCCTGAGCTGCTGCGGGGGTCCGCCCCCGCGCGCGCCGCGGGCCCGGGCGACCGGGCCCGCTTCGTTTTTGCCGGGGGGCGGGAGGCGCGCGCCGCGCCGGTGCACGGGCCGCCTCCGCGCGCGCGGGCCGGAGGGCGGCGCAGCCGGCCGCCGCAGGCGGCGGAGCGGCCCCGCGGCGGACCGTGGCCGCCGCGGAGCGGGCCGCGACCCCCGCAGGCACGCGAGGTCGCGCCCAAAACGGCGAGCGGCGCCGCGCTGTGGGCGCGACGCCGCCGGAGCGCTCCGGGTGCTGGACCCGGGGGCGCTCAGTAGCCGGTGCCGAGCAGCAGGTGGGTGCTGCCGGCGGTGTTGCCGGCGCCGCGCGCCTCGCTGATGACGACGTCAGGCACGCCATCGGCGTTCATGTCTTCGCCGCCGGCGGCCGCCGAGCCCAGGTAGGCGTTGGTGGTGCCGCCGTTGACCCGCACGCCGGGCAGCGCGTCGACCGTGACCGCCCCGAGGCCCATCAGGCCGCCGTAGAGCAGGTAGCCGGCGCCCTCGCCGGCGAGGCCGGCGTTGGCCCGCTGCGCGCCCAGCCAGAGCTCGGGCAGGCCGTCGACCGCGCCGTCGATGTCGCCGGCCACGACCACCGCCGTGCCGAAGAAGTCGCCGGCCAGGGCGCCACGGATGGTGGTGCTGGCCACGGCTTCGGGCGTGCTGTTGGTCGCCGGGAAGGCGCCGCCGGCCACGAGGTGCACCGCGCCCTGGTCGGCGCCGTCTTTGGCCTCGCCGAGCAGCAGGTCATCGACGCCGTCTCCGTCCAGATCGCCCGCGCCCAGGTACTGGCCGAGGCGGTCGGCCGCCTCGACGCCGCGCAGGTAGGGCAGGTCGGTGAGCAGGACGGCGCCGGTCGCCGCCCCGTCGGCCATGTAGACCCGGCCCACGTCGGCGGTCGCGCCGTTGTCGCGGTTCTGCTCGCCGATCAGCAGCTCGTCGACGCCATCACCGTCGAGATCGGCCCACAGGACCGCGCTGCCGGCGCAGGCGTTGGCCTCGCTGCCCGTGTAGGTCGCGGTGTCGGTCAGGCCCGCGAAGGAGGCGGAGCTGCCGCGCAGCACGATGACCCGGCCGCCGGTGGTCGAGGCGGTCGAGCCCATGCCGATGACCGCCGAGGCGCACTCGGGCGCGCCGATGGCGAGGTCGGCGAAGGCGTCGCCGTTGACGTCGCCGTCGCCGGCGAGGCTGCCGCCCATGTACTGGCTGGCCGCCGTGCCCTCGCGCCGCGGCACGCCGGTCAGGGCGGTGATGCCGCTGCCCGCCGTGATCGGGCCGGCCACGAGGTAGACGCCGCCGCGGTCGGCCGGGGTGCTGAGCGCGGTGCCGAGGCCCGGCGCGCCCATGATCAGGTCCACCACGCCATCGCCGGTGAAGTCACCAGCGGCCGTGGCGTAGCCCATGCGGTCGTTGGCGTTGGCGCCCTCGTACCGGCGCAGCGCCACGTCGGCGAGGTTGGCGGTGGTGTCGGTGGCGGTGGTCCAGCTGTCGCTGCCGACGACGATCGACACGAGGCCCTTGTAGCGGATGCCGGCGGCGCCGACGCTCGGGTACTCGGGGCTGCTCACGACGAGGTCGGCGTTGTCGTCGCCGCTCAGATCGCTGGCCAGGGTCAGGGTCGCGCCCGCGATGTCGCTGTCGGCGCCGTTCCAGGTGAGCTGGGCCGCCGCGCGCACCGCGCCCTCGAGCAGCTCGCAGGTGCCGCCGCCGGCGGTCGCGCCGAGGCTGTCGTCGCAGTCGTTGTCGAGGCCGTCGTCGCAGACCTCGTCGGCGGCCGGGTTGACCGCCGCGCGGGTGTCGTCGCAGTCGCTGTCGTTGGCCGAGCGGCCGGACGGCGCCACGCAGAAGCGGGTCGAGACGCCGCCGTTGAGGCCGTAGGTGTCGCCGTCGGCGTCGACGAAGGTGGGGATGCCCGTGCTGAGATCAACGGCCGGGTCGGCGTCATCGGCGCCGTTGGCGCAGTTGTTGTCGACGCCGCCGTCGCAGATCTCGGTGGCCGCGGGGTTGATCGCCGCCGAAGCGTCGTTGCAGTCGGTGTTGTTGCTGACCCGACCCGCCGGCGCCGCGCAGGCCCGGGCGACCCCGCCCGCGCCGTAGCCGTCGGTGTCGGTGTCGGCGTACCAGAAGCCGCGCGTGGCCAGCACCAGCGAGCTGTCGGCGTCGTCGGACAAGCCGTCGCAGTCGTTGTCGACGCCGCTGTCGCAGACCTCAGAGGCGCCGGGCTTGATCGCCGCCGCCGCGTCGTTGCAGTCGTCGTCGTTGCTGACCGTGCCGGCGGGCTGGACGCAGGCGTCGGTGGCGAGGGCGGCGTTGCCGTAGGTGTCGGCGTCGGCGTCGGCGTACCAGCGGTCGCCCGGGGCGTAGGCGACGCTGGTGTCGGCGTCGTCGGTCTGCCCGTCGCAGTCGTCGTCGAGCAGGTTGCAGACCTCGGTGGCCAGCGGGTTGACGGCGGCGCGGGCGTCGTCGCAGTCGCCGGGGGTCGCGATGTAGCCGGCCGGGGCGGCGCAGCTCTCGGCGCTGACCGCGCTGCCGAAGGTGTCGAGGTCGTTGTCTTGGTACCAGGTCGCCCGGGTGGTCAGGTCGAGGCTGGCGTCGGCGTCGTCGGCCTGGCCGTCGCAGTCGTCGTCGACCCCGCCGTTGCAGGCCTCGGTGGCCGCGGGGTTGACCGCGAACAGGGTGTCGTCGCAGTCGGTGCCGTCGGTGACCGCGCCGGCCGGGGCGGCGCAGGCCTGCAGCACGGTGGCTGCGTCGCCGAAGGTGTCGAGGTCGGCGTCGGCGAAGAACGAGGTGCGGGTGCTCAGGTCGAGGCTGGCGTCGGCGTCGTCGAGATCGCCGTCGCAGTCGTTGTCGACCTCGTCGCAGACCTCAGAGGCCGCCGGGTTGACGCCGGCCAGCGCGTCGTCGCAGTCGTCGGGGTTGAGCACCTGGGCCACGCCGTCGGGGGCGACGCAGGAGCGGGTCAGGCTCGTGGCGTCGCCGAAGGTGTCGCCGTCGGCGTCGGCGAACCAGTCGGTCGCGGTCGCCACGTCGAGGGTGTCGTCGAGGTCGTCGACCAGCACGTCACAGTCGTTGTCGAGGCCGTCACAGACCTCGGCCGCGCCGGGGTTGATCGCGAGGTCGGCGTCGTCGCAGTCGCCGTCGAGCAGCACGCCGCCCTCGACCGGGTCGCAGCTGGCCACCGCGGTCTCGGGATCGCCGTAGCCGTCGAGGTCGAGGTCGGTGAAGTAGGTCGCGTAGGCGTCGGGGTCGAGGTCGGGGTCGTCCACGTCGAGCAGCGCGTCGCAGTCGTTGTCGAGGCCGTCGCAGACCTCTTCGGCGCCGCTGTAGATCGTGCTGTCGATGTCGTCGCAGTCGGTGCCCTCGACGCCGTCGAGGTCGAGCACCTCGACCGCGCCCTCGCCGTCGCCGTCCTGGTCGAAGTCGTCGGCGGCGTCGCAGTTGCTGTCGATGCCGTCGTACCAGAGGTCTTCGGCCTCGGGGTGGATCTGCTCGTTGGCGATGGCGTCAAAGCCGTTGATCGCCGCCTGCTCGATGCCCGGCGTGTTCTGGCAGTCGCCGAAGCCGACGTGGTCGCCGCTGCCGTCGACGCCGATGGTGGTCAGGCCGAGGTGGGCCTCGAGCTCGACCCAGCCGTCGCCGTCGAGGTCGAAGTCGTCGTCGTTGCCGCAGTTGGCGTCGATGCCGTCGTAGGGCAGGTCTTCGGCGCCGGGGAAGATCGAGGCGCCGGTGAGGTTGCCACCCTCGATGGGGTCTTTGGACTCGAAACAGTCGCCGTCTTCGACGGTGAAGCCGTCACCGTCGACGTCTTCGCTCTTCCAATCGGAGCCGCAGCCGGCGGCGCTCAGCGCGAGCAGCGCGAGGTGGAGCGGCGAGGGGCCGAAGGAAGAGCGGAGGGCACGGCGGATCAAGGGGGCGATCTGCGGGGCGAGCGGGCTGTTGGACTGCATAGAGACTCCTGCGCTGCGCGCGGAGGGGCCGCACGCGGGTTGGGGACGCGGGCGCGCCCCCAGGCGGGCCACAGTGTAGCGCAGCGGGCTGGTCCCGCCGGCCCGGCGCCAGGCCGACCAGCGATCTGGCCTTGACGCCTGGGCCGGGGTGACTACGGCGCCCGCCCCCCGCTGGCCGGGGCGCCGCGCTTCCCGCTGGACCCCGCGGGGCGGGCCGCGCGCCCCGCAGGGCGGCCGATCTGGAGCCCCGCATGATTGAGGTCGAGCGCCTGACGCGCCGCTACGGTGACTTTGTCGCCATCAACGATGTCAGCTTCCGCGTCGAGAAGGGTGAGGTGCTCGGCTTCCTCGGGCCCAACGGCGCCGGCAAGTCGACCACGATGCGCATCTTGTCGGGCTGCATCGGCGCGACCAGCGGCCGCGCCCTGATCGGTGGAAAAGACGTGTTGGACGATCCCCAAGGGGTCAAGCGGCGCATCGGCTACCTGCCCGAGGTGCCGCCGGTCTACGGCTCGATGGCGGTGGCCGACTACGTGGCCTTCGCCGCGCAGATCAAGGGCGTGTCCGATGTGGCCGGCGCGGTCGACAAGACCCTGGCCCGGGTCGGCCTCGATGGCGTGCGCGACCGCATCATCGAGAACCTGTCCAAGGGCTACCGGCAGCGGGTCGGGCTCGCCCAGGCGCTCGTGCACGACCCCGAGGTGCTGATCCTCGACGAGCCCACCAGCGGGCTCGACCCGGCCCAGCGCCGCGAGATCCGCGACCTGCTGCGCGAGCTCGCCGGCGGCGCCCGCACGGTCATCCTGTCGACGCATGTGCTCAGCGAGATCGAGGCGGTGTGCGAGCGCGTCGTGATCATCAACCAGGGGCGGGTCGTCGCCAGCGACACCATCGCCCGGCTCAGCGCGGCCGCCCTGCAGGTCCGCCTGCACCTCGCCCGGCCCGATGAGGCGCTCGAAGCGGAATTGCGGGCCCTTTCTGGGGTCAGCGCGGTCGAGGTCGGGCCCGAGGGGCGGTGGCGCGTGGCCGCCGGGCCCGAGCTGCGCGAGCAGATCGCCGCCGCCGCCGTGCGCTGCGGCCTGCTCGAGCTGACCCCTGAGCAGGGCCTCGAAGAGGCCTACCTGCGCCTGACCCACCGAGGTGCCGCATGATCGACGAGAACAGCGCCCGGGCCAGTGATCTGCGCGCGGTGGCCGCGATCACCCGCCGCGAGCTCGAGTCCTACTTCGCGACCGCCACCGGCTGGCTGACCCTGCTCGGCTTCTTGGTCATCACCGGCTTCTTCTTCGTGCTGACCATGCACGACTACAGCAATTACGTGCTGCAGGCCTCATTCTCGCCCTACGGCGGCGAGCAGGCCAGCGTGGACGAGGCGCTGATCCCGGGCATCTTCGGCAACTGGAGCGTGGTGATCCTGCTGGTGGTGCCGGGGATCTCGATGCGGATCTTCTCTGAAGACCTGCGCCAACGCACCTTTGAGCTCCTGCTCAGCTCACCGATCAGCAGCGGCGCCATCGTCGCCGGCAAGTTCCTCGGCGCCCTGGCGTTCATGGCCGTGCTCTTCTTGGCCACCGGCTACCAGGCGGCGGTGCTCTTCGCCCTGAGCGAGCCCGACCCGGGCGTGCTGTTCGGCAGCTACGCGGCGATGTTCGCCCTGGCGGCGAGCTGCCTCGGCGTCGGCATGCTGGTGTCGAGCTACACCAGCAACCAGGTCGTCGCCTTCATCCTCAGCTTCTCGGCCCTGCTGCTGCTGTACCTGCTCGGCTGGGTCGGCGAGCTGGCCGGCGGCGGCCCGCTCGAGGCGCTCGGCGAGGCCAGCATGCTCTCGCACCTCGATCAGATCGGGAAGGGCCTGCTGCACACCGAAGACGTCGTCTACTTCCTCGGCTTTGTCGGGTTCTGCCTCTTCGCCACCCAGCAGCGGGTCGAGAGCTTCCGCTGGCGGTGAGCGCCGCCCCCTGACCGGCGCGCGCCCCGCCCGCCGGCTCCGCCCCTGCCGCGCCCGCGCCCCCGCGCGGCGCCCCTTGTCCCTGAGGTCCCGATGACCCGCTACGGATGGCTGCTCAGCGCGCTCGGCGTGATGGCCCTGCTGGCTTTTGCGGTCCACGCCGCCTTCTCTGACGTGCTGCTCGTCGAGTGGGAGGTGGCCGGCGGCGTCGGCGCCGCCCTGCTCGCGCTCGGGCTCTACGTCGACCGGGCCACCCTCAGCCGCTGGGCCGCCGAGCGCGGCGCCCGCCACAGCGCGGTCAGCGGCGCCCTGCTGCTCACCGCGCTCGGCGCGGTCGTCGCGCTCAACGTGCTGGCCCAGCGCTACGACAAGCGCGTCGACCTGACCCGCACCGGGCGCTTCACCCTGTCCGAGCAGACCACCAAGGTCGTGGCCGGTCTGGGCAAAGACATCGAGGTGCACGCCTTTTTCAGCGCCGGCTCGCTGGAAGAGACCAAGTTCAAGGACCTGTTCGCCGGGTATGCGGCGGCCAACCCCAAGCTCAAGCTCAGCCTGCACGACCCCTTGATGGAGCCGGCCGCGGCCCAGCTCTACACGGTCACCAGCAGCTACGGCACGGTGGTCTTGGTCGAGGCCGGCGAGGGCCCGCCCGCCGAGCGCCCCCAGCAGCGCCTCGAGTCGGCTTTTGACGAAGAGGCGCTGACCAACGCGCTGATCCGGCTCACCGCGGGCAAAGAGCACATCATCTGCGTCACCACCGGCCACGAAGAGCTGGACGCCGACGACGAGCACCAGCCCACCGGCCTCGGCATCTCGGTGCTCAAGCTCGAGGGCCAGAACTACACCGTCAAGCCCGTCGTGTTGCTGCGCGAAGGGCGGGTGCCCGCCGACTGCGAGGTGCTGCTGGTGGCCGACCCGCAGGTCGACTGGCTGGCGCCCGAGCGCGAGCTGCTCGCCGCGTTCATCGCCGGCGGCGGCGACGCCATCGTGCTGCTCGACCCCGGGCACGCCCCGGGCCTCGCGGCGGACCTCGCCCGCTACAACATCGCGGTCGGCGATGACTTCGTGCTCGAGCAGAACCCCAACTACCAGCTTGATGGGGGTGACCTCAGCTACGTGATCCTCGACCGGGCCTCGCTCGACATGCACCCGGCCACCGACCCGCTCAAGGGCGGTCTGGTGCTGCGGGTGGCCCGCACGGTCGGCGTGCTCGACCCCGAGCAGCAGGGCCTCGCCGTGCAGGTGCTCGCCCGCACGACCATGCACAGCTTCGCCGAGCGCGACTACGCCGACCCGGCCAAGATGGGCTTTACCGAGGGCCGCGACGTGGCCGGCCCGGTGCCCCTGGTTGCGGTGGTCGAGGTGCGCGACCCTGAGGCCATTCCGGTGGGCAGCACCCGGCTGGACGGGGCGGCGAGCCCGCGGGCCCCGCAGCTCCCGGCGGCTGCTCCGGTGGAGGGGGCCGCGGCGGCTCCGGTGGAGGGGGCCGCGGCTGCTCCGGTGGAGGGGGCTGCGGCTGCTCCGGTGGAGGGAGCTGCGGCTCCGCCTGCGGCCCCGGCCGCGCTGGTGCGCAAGGCCGGCGGCAAGCTCGTGGTCATCGGCGACTCGGACTTCGCGACCAACGAGATGGTGGACAACTTCAGCAACAAAGACCTGCTGCCCAACCTGCTCGCCTGGATGGTCGGCGAAGAGGACCAGATCTCGATCCGGCCCGAGACCAGCGGCGCGGGCAGCTTCACGCTGACCGCGATCCAGACCCTGCTGCTCGGCCTGCTCGCCCTGCTCGTCGCTCCGGGCCTCGCCCTGCTCGGCGCGCTGCAGACCTGGCGGGCGCGCCGCTCGCGCTGAGCCGGCGCCAGCGCGGCGCCCCCGGCCGGCGGCGGAGGGCCGCCCGGCGGGCCTGAGAGCGACGCGCTGGAGACTATTTACGGGTACCCGCGGAGAGTACGCCACCGAGGCGGGGACCGCGGGTGGGATGCTCGGCGCTCCCCCCGCGCTGGAGCTGCCCGTGGCCCGCACCGCCCTGCCTGCCCCCCTGCTCTGCCTCCTCTTGCTCGGCTGCGGCTCGAAGTGGGAGGGCCTCGACAACGACGGCGACGGCGTCTCGGCCGCCGACGGGGACTGCTGGGACGCGCTCGAGGGCCCGGTCGCCGGCGTGGGCGGCGCCGACATCCGGCCCGGCGCCGACGACGCGCCCTACGACGGCATCGACGCGAACTGCGCGGGCAACGACGACTTTGACGCCGACGGCGATGGGTTCGTGCCCACCGAGCACCTGGGCCGGCGCACCTTTGGCGTCGAGGGCAGCGGCGGGCTGCCCGGCGGCGACTGCCTCGACCTCGACGACGCGGCCTTCGCGGCGCGGGTCGAGGGCGGCGAGGTCGAGGGCCTCGAGGCCTTCCTCGCCCAGAACGACGTGGAACAGGTGCTTCCCAGCGCGGTCTTCCCGGGCGCGCCCGACGCCTTCTACGACGACGTCGACGCCGACTGTGCCGGGCTCGACGCCGACGAAGATGGCGTCAACGACGACTTTGACGGCGATGGCGATGGCCACGCCGCCGCGAGCCTGCCCGACCGGGCCGGGGCGCTGGGCGGGGACTGCGCCGACGGCGCGCCCGGCGAAGAGGCCGACGTCAACCGGGCGGGGCTGCCCCTGGCCGAGATCTTCCCGGGCGCCGACGACCCGCCCTATGACGGCACCGATCAGGACTGCGGCGGCGTCTACAGCGTGGGCAGCGTGCTCGCCGACTGCGATCTCGACGGCGACGGCGCCACCTTCGACGACGCCGAGGACGGCGAGGACGACGGCTGCCTCGCGCTCGACTGCGACGACACCGACGCCAGCGCCGTGCCCGACCCGAGCGTGGCCGAGGTCTTCTACGACGGCACCGACAACAACTGCCTGCTGCGCCTCGACGACGGACGGCCCGACGTCGACGGCGACGCCGACCGCGACGGCTTTTGGAGCGCCGGCTACCCCGCCGCCGTGCCCGCGCCCGACGCGACGGTGGGCCCGCTGCCCGCCGCCTTTGACGACTGCTGGGACGATCCCACCGCGGCGCCCCCGGGCGGCGCCGAGCGCAGCCCCACGGTCTTCGACGCGACCGCCGACTGGACGGCCGGGGGAGAGGCGGCGTGGTCGGCGGGCCTGACCGCCGCCGAGGCCTTCCCCGGGGCGCTTGACCGGCCCTATGACGGCATCGATCAGGACTGCCTTGGCGAAGACGCTGATGCTGACGGTGTGATCGACGACTTCGACTGGGATGGCGACGGGGCGGCCAGCCTCTACCAGGCCGGGCCCGACGGCTTTGGCGACGACTGCCTCGACTGCGCGGCGGCCTGCGCCGGGGCCAGCGGCGAGCTCGCCGCCCTGTGCGCCTTGGTCTGCGACGACGGCGCCGCGCTCGGCCTGTCTGACGCCGAGAACCTGACCAACCCCGGCCTGCTGCCGGCCGACGCGGTCCAGCCCGGCGCGGTCGAGGAGTACGGCGACGGCACCGACGGCGACTGCAGCCGCAGCTCTGACTTTGACGCCGATCAGGACTTTTACGCCGACGCCGCCACCATCGGCACCCCCTGGGAGCTTGAAGAGCTGCGGCCGGCCTACTTCGCCGACGGCACCATCCCGATCGCCGGCGGGGACTGCAACGACCGCCAGGCGGCGGTCTCGCCCGCGGCCACCGACACCTGGTACGACGGCATCGACCAGGACTGCGACGGGGTCGATGACTTCGACGCCGACGGCGACGGTCACGTGCGGGTGGTCGACGCCGGGCGGCCGACCACCAGCGGCTCGGGCACGCCGTCTTTCGGCGGAGCGCTGCCGGCCGACGACTGCGATGACGCCGACCCGACGGTCTTCGGGGCCGGCGCCGAGATCTGGTACGACGGGATCGACGGCGACTGCGACGGGGCCGACGACTTTGACCGCGACGCCGACGGCCACGCCGACGCGGGTCGGGCCGATGACTACGGACCGACCCGCTACGCGCCGGGCACCGGGGCGCTGCCGACCACCGACTGCAACGACGGCGTGGCCAGCGTGAACCCGGCGGTGGCCGACGCCTGGTACGACGGCGTGGACGCCGACTGTGGTGACAACGATGACTACGACCGCGATGGCGACGGCTACGTCCAGACCATCCACGGCAGCCTGACCACCAGCCAGGGCGCGGGCAGCGCGGCTTTTGGCGGGGCGCTCCCCACCGATGACTGCAACGACGCGCTGGGCAGCGTCCGGCCCGGCCTGACCGACACCTGGTACGACGGCGTCGACACCAACTGCAGCGACAATGACGACTACGACCGTGACGCCGACGCGTATGTGCAGACCATCCACGTCGGTCTGAGCACCAGCTACGGCGCGGGCGCGGCGCTCTCGGCCTTCGGCGGCGCGCTGCCCGGCGACGACTGCAACGACACGCTCAGCTCGATCAGGCCCGGCTTGACCGACACCTGGTACGACGGCGTCGACACCAACTGCGGCGACAACGACGACTACGACCGCGACAGCGACGGGTACGTGCAGTCCATCCACACGGGTCGGACCACGGGCTACGGCGCGGGCGCCCCGCTGGGGGCCTTCGGCGGCGCGCTGCCCGGCGACGACTGCAACGACACGCTGAGCACCGTCCGGCCGGGGCTGACCGACGCCTGGTACGACGGCGTCGACACCAACTGCAGCGACAACGACGACTACGACCAAGACGCGGACGGGTTCGTGCGCACCGCCGATGTCGGTCGGGCCACGAGCTACGGCGCGGGGTCGGCGCTGGCGTCCTTCGGGGGGGCGCTGGCGGGCGGCGACTGCGACGACGCAGCGGCGGCCCGCAACCCCGTGGCCAGCGAGGTCTGCGATGGCGTCGACAACGACTGCGACGCGCTGACCGACGACGCCGACACCGGCCTGGGCGGGGTGGTCTACACGGCGGCCCACCGCTGGTACCCCGATCTGGACGGCGATCTGTACGGGCGCACCAGCGGCCTGACCTCGCGCTGCGCCGCGCCCGCCGGCCACATCGCGACCCCGGGCGACTGCGACGACAGCGCCGCGGCGGTCAACCCCATGGCCACCGAGGTCTGCGACAGCGGGGTCGACAACGACTGCGACGCGCTGGCCGACGACAGCGACCCGAGCCTGCTGCTGTCGAGCCGGGGCTCTTGGTACGCCGACGGCGATGGCGACAGCTACGGCGCGGGCACGGTGAGCCGGGCCTGCGCGGCGCCGGCGGGCCGGGTCGCCAACAACACCGACTGCGACGACGTCCGCGCCTCGGTCAACCCAGGCGCCAGCGAGGTCTGCGACAGCTTCGACAACGACTGCGACGCGCTGACCGACGACGCCGACCCCTCGGTCGACCCGAGCACCCGCACCGACTGGTACCCCGACGGCGACGGCGACGGCTTCGGCGTCTCGAGCAGCGCGCCCGACAGCCGCTGCGTCGCCCCGGCGGGCACCGCCGACAGCTTCGACGACTGCGACGACGGCCGCGCCGCGGTCAACCCCGACGCCGACGAGGTCTGCAACGACGGGCTCGACAACGACTGCGACGACAGCCTCGGCACCACCGCCGCCGGCGAGGTCTGCGCCTACAGCGACAACACCGTCAGCGCCGTCGATCAGGTCACCTGGACCCTGACCGACGACGACGGCCGGGTCGCGGGCCTGGGCTACGGCCTCGCGCTGGTGCCCGATCTGAGCGGCGACGGCCTGCCCGAGCTGCTGCTCGGCGCGCCGAGCTTCGACATCGGCTCGGGCGCGGGCAACGACGACGGCGGCTTCGTGACCCTGGTGCACAGCAACGCGGGCTGGGTCCGCGGCACCAACCTGAGCGGGGCGGTGACCGCCAGCGACCGCCAGGCCTGGAAGGCCGCCGGCGGCGGCGATCTGCTCGGGAACGCCGTGGCCGCGGGCGACTTCGACGGGGATGGCAACGCCGAGCTCTTCCTCGGCGCCCCGGGCACCGACCACTCGGGCGCCGCCAACGGCGGCAGCGTCTGGCTGCTCGACCTGATCGCGGCCGAGGGCGACGTGGACACGATCACCGGCGTGGTCGGGGCGACCCAGCGGGCGGGCGCGCTGGCCGGTCTGTACCTGGGCACCGCGCTGGTGACCGGGGACCAAGACGACGACGGAGACGACGATCTGGTGCTCTCGGCCCCCCAGTGCGACGAGGTGCTGAGCGGAGAGTGGGCGGCGGCGGCGCCCGGCGGGGTGGTCGGCGCGGGGCGGGTCCAGCTGCTGCGCGGAGCGGCGCCGCTGAGCGCCTTCGCGTCGGCGACCGCCCACACCACCTGGACCGGCTCGGCCAGCGGGGCCTGCGCGGGCGGCGGCCTGCTCATGTTCGACCGCGACGGAGATGGCCTGCTGGAGGTCGTCATCGCCGAGCCCTACGCGGCGAGCGCGACCGGATCGGCCCGGGCCGGCCGGGTGCTGGTGCTCGAGCCCACCGGCGGCACGGTGAGCCTGACCGGCCGGGCGGCGATCGAGGGGGACGAGGTGGATTCTGGCCTCGGCCGCGCGCTGGCCGCGGGTGACCTCGACGGAGATGGCCTGCCCGAGCTGCTCATCGGGGAGTGGTCGGACCGCACCAACCACGGGTCGGTGCACGTGCTCACCGGCGCGGCGCTGGAGCCGGCGGCCAGCACGACGGCGGAGGCGGTGGCCCACACCCGCCTGCTCGGCGCGGCGGCGAACGCCTACCTCGGCGCCAGCGTGGCGGTGGTCGGCGACATGGACGGCGAGGTCGACGGGCTGAGCGAGCTGCTGATCGGCGCCCACCGGGCCAACCTCGGCAACACCGACGAGGGCGCGGCCTACCTCGTGAGCGGGCCCGTGATGGGCGGCGGCGCGGGCGGCACGGTGACCGTCTCGGCGGCGACCGCCCTGGCCCTGCGCGGCGGATCCAACAACCGCCGCCTCGGCGACAAGGTGCTCAGCGGCGCCGACCTGAACGGCGACGGCGCCCCTGACCTGGTCATGGCCGAGAGCCAGGGCGGCAGCTCAGACGGCGTCCACCTGCTGCTCGGCCTCGGCTACTGAGCCCACCGCGGCGCGGCCCACCCGCACGGGCCGCGCCCCCGCGCCCCCGCGCCCCCGCGCCGCCCACCCGCACGGGCCCCCCCACCCGCGCCGCGCACCCCACCCACAACAGCCCAGACCTTCGCGGCGCCCCCCTTCATCGCCCACGCGAGCAGCGGGTCGCGCCGCCCCCGGGGGGTTTCCAAAGGGGGGCCGTTGCGCGCGGGCGCGCGGCGCCTCGCCGCGCGAAGCCCGCGCGCGGGCCCCACTTGGCGCGGGATGCAAGGGGCCGCGCAGGCCCCTTGCCCCCGGGGGTCCGGGGGCGGGGCCCGCCCCCGGCTCCAAAAGCCCAAAATGACCTCAACCAGACCAAACCCGTCCAGAACCAACCCACCCCCAAGCCGCCCAAAGCGGTCCAAGACCCCGCGCCCCGCGCCACCGGCCCCCAAAAACCGGCGCACCAGGGCCCAAACGGCCCCGAAAACCGGGGCCCGGGGCCTCAACGGCCCCGCACCCCGAAAACCGGGGCCCGGGGCCTCAACGGCCCCGAACCCCGAAAACCGGGGCCCGGGGCCTAAACGGCCCCGACCCCCGAAAACCGGGGCCTAAGCGGCCCCGGTCCCGGGGCCAAAAGGCCCCGAAAACCCGCCTCGCGCGCGCCAGGCCGACGGGCAGGGCGGCGCGCAGCGCCGGCCGCGCAGCGGCCAAGGGCCACCGGCCCGCGCCCAGCCCGGGGGCCGCCGCCGGCCGGCCGGCCGGCGGGGCGCCCATCCCCCT
>JBJONS010000219.1:0-17183 GCA_046051725.1 Pseudomonadota bacterium
CCCTGGGTCGATCCGACGGTGCTCGCGCAGCTCCCCGTCGCGGCCGAGGCCGCGCTGGCCCTCGCCGCCGGCCTGCTCACCGGCCACCTCCTCGGGCGCCTCGCCGAGCGGGCCATCGAGCCGCTGTCCAGCCGCGCCTGGAGCTTCTTGGCCCGCCGCGCGGTGTTCTGGGGCTGCGCGGCCGCCGGCGTCGCCTACGGCATGCAGACCTTCGGCGTCGACCTCGGCGTGCTGGTCGGGGCAGCGGGGGTCGCGACCGTGGCCGTGGGCTTCGCCGCCCAGACCTCGATGTCGAACCTCATCAGCGGGCTGTTCTTGATGCTCGAGCGCAGCATCAGCGTGGGTGACGTCATCGAGCTCGGCGGCACCACCGGCGAGATCATCAGCATCGACCTGCTCAGCGTGAAGCTGCGCACCTTTGAGAACCTGATGGTCCGCATCCCCAACGAGGCGCTGGTCAAGGGGATGATGACCAACCTCTCCCGCTTCCCGATCCGGCGGGTCGACTTCGCCCTGCGCTTCTCGGCCGAGCAGCCCTTGGGTCCGGTGGAGGCGGCGCTGCTCTCGGTCACCGAAGAGGAGCCGCTGGTGCTGCAGGAGCCCGCGCCGCAGGTGATGCTCCAGGGCTTCTCCGAGGGCACCGTGGACGTGCAGCTCTCGTGCTGGGTCACCTGCGAGGCCTACATCGGCGTCCGCACCCGCATGACGCTGCTCGTGCTCGAGGCGCTGCAGCGGCACGGCCTGCAGCTCGCCGCCCCGCGGCGCGAGCTCGTCACGCTCAGCCGCGAGGCGGCGCCCAGGCCGTCGACCGGCGGCTGAGCCGCGCGCGGCCCCGCGACCTCTCCCCAAACGCACCAAAACGGCGACGCCCCCGCCGGGTGGGCAGGGGCGCAAGGGACCAGCGGACCAGCGGACCAGCGGACCAGCGGACCAGCGGCGCAGGGCACCGATGGCCCGCGGTCATGGCCGCGGGGCGCTCAGCTCCGGCGGCGGCGCAGCCCGACCAGGGCCAGGAGGCCGGCGAAGAGCGCGGCGGCCCGGCCCACGCCCGCGGCGGGCGTCGGGGCGGCGCTGCAGCCCTCGGGCGTCTTCTGCTCGCCCTCACCCTCGAGGCCGAGGCCATCGCAGCCCTCGTCGATGACGCCGTCGCAGTTGTTGTCGACGCCGTCACAGACCTCGGCGAACTCGGCGCTCGACCAGCCGTTCTCGTCGTCGCAGTCGCCGTCCGCCACGGTCAGGCCGTCGCCGTCCTGGTCGTTGGGGTCGGTGCCCGTCTCGTCGACCAGGCCGTCGCAGTCGTCGTCGATGCCGTTGCTGATGTCTTCGACCGCGCCGGGGTTGATCTCGCGGTCGCCGTCGTCGCAGTCGCCGCCCGCCTCAGAGAAGCCGTCGAGGTCGTCGTCGAAGTTCTCGCCGCCCTCGTCCACGAGGCCGTCGCAGTCGTCGTCGACGCCGTTGCTCGGGTCCTCTTCGCGGCCGGTCACCCGGTCGGGGTTGCTGTCGTCGCAGTCGCCTTCGTCCTCGGACACGCCGTCGCCGTCGTCGTCGGTGGTGGAGCCACCTTCGTCGATGAGGCCGTCACAGTCGTTGTCTTCGAGGTCGGGGAGCTCGGGCGCGCCCGGGTACGTGTCGGCGTCGCCGTCGTCGCAGTCGCCGGCCCACTCGGCGTAGCCGTCGCCGTCCTCGTCCACCACGCCCGCGTCGACCACGCCGTCGCAGTCGTCGTCGACGCCGTTGCCCATGATCTCGCCCGCGTCGGGGCTCACCGAGTTGTCGGCGTCGTTGCAGTCGCCCTCGATCTCGGACCGGCCATCGCCGTCGTCGTCGTAGGCGCCGGTGCCCTCGTCGGCCACGCCGTCGCAGTCCTGGTCGACGCCGTCACCGACCTCGGGCACGCCCGGCCCGATGCCAGCGTCCGCGTCGTTGCAGTCGCCGCCGGCCTCGCTCACGCCGTCGCCGTCATCATCCGACCAGATCGTGCCCTCGTCGACCGAGCCGTCGCAGTCCTCGTCGACGCCGTCGGCGGCCTCGCTGCTGGCCGGGTTGACCGTGACGTCGGCGTCGTTGCAGTCGGTGCCGCCGGGCACGATGTCGGCCGGGTAGCCGTCGCCGTCCAGGTCGTTCCAGTCGCCGTCGGCGCAGTCCTGATCGATGCCGTCGTAGGCGATCTCGACGCCCAGCGGGTTGACGCTCGGGTCGTTGTCGTTGCAGTCGTTGCCCGGCAGGCCGCCGGTGCCGGGCACGCCCAGCGTCGGCTGCCCGACGTAGGGGGTCGGCACGTAGAGGTCGCGATCAGCGTCGAAGTCATCGTCGAGGGCGCAATCGGCGTCGATGCCGTCGTACCAGGTCTCGGGCGCGCCGGGGTAGACGCTGGCGTCGTAGTCGTCGCAGTCGTCGCCGTCCTCGCCGCCGGGGTGACCGTCGCCGTCCTGGTCGAGCAGGTCGAGGCCGTCACAGTTCTGGTCGATGCCGTCGTAGGGCACCTCGAAGGCGCCCGGGTTGATGCGGCGGTTGGTGTCGTCGCAGTCGGTGCCGCCGCAGACAGTGGCGTCGTAGCCATCGTTGTCGACGTCGCACTCATCGCTGCCGTCGCAGTCCTGGTCGATGCCGTCGTAGGGGGTGTCGGTGGCGCCGGGGTAGATCGCCGGGTCGGTGTCGTCGCAGTCGGTGCCGCCGCAGGCGGTCGCGTCGAAGCCGTCCTCGTCCTCGTCACAGCTGCCGCAGTAGGTGTCGCCGGTCGTCTGCCAGGTGGTGCGGGCCGCCGAGCCCGAGGCCCCGACCACGGTGACCCAGTCGGTGGTGATGGTCGCGCCCGCGGCGATGGTGCTGGGGTTGGTCCAGCGGATGCCGAGGCCGATGTCGCCGCTCGCGCCCGAGTAGTCGATGAGCGACATGTCGGCGTCGATGGTCGGCCACGAGGCGAAGCTGCCCATCGCCGAGTTCAGCGGGTCGCAGGCGCCAAAACCCATCGTGATGCCCGAGCTGCCGCCGACGCTCTCGGCCCAGTCGGCGCGCCCGTCGCTGTCGGTGTCGAGCGCGTCGTTGAACGTGCTGTAGTTGCCGTAGAAGCTCGCGTCCTGGTCGGGGTCGAGGCCCTGGAACAGGCGGAACGAGGTCACCGGGCTGGTGCCGTTGTTCGTGATGCTGAACGAGGCCGACATCACGCCCGAGGCGATGGCCCACCGCTCGGTGCGGGTCACCTGCACGTTGCCGCCGCGCCAGGTGTAGACCGAGACCTTCTCGGACGAGGTCGAGCTGTCGCTCTGGCTGACCAGCGTGACGTTCGAGGTCAACGAGCCGCCACCCTGGGTGTAGTAGTGGCTGGCGGTGCCGCCGACCGAGTACTCGAAGGCGACCGCGTGGTACGGCGAGCCCGGGTAGGTGAAGTCGTTCCACCGGCCGCTGTAGAAGGCCTGGAAGCCGCGCGCGAACGACGGGTCGTTCCAGTTGCCGTTGGTGCCGTAGTACACCTGGATCAGCGTGCCAGAGACCAACATCGACGCGGCGTCAGCGAGCATCGGCGCCGAGAGCGCGAGGCCCAGCAGGCCGACGCCACCAAACAGGCTCTTGGAGAAACGGGGGGCCATCTCAACCTCCGGGGGGGCTCGCGGGGGGGACCTCAGGCCGCGGGGCCGCGGCGCGCGCGCCGTGGACCGCCCCTGCACGATCACGCTGGGGAGGGCCGCTCGCCCGACCACCAGCACCGCCCTGCGGGCGGGATCGCGGGCCGGCGCCGACCCTGTCGCCCCCATTCGTACACAATCGCGGCCCGCCGCCGCAAGACTTGTGATGACAACTTCCAGACATCGTCGAGAACAGCGTCTCAGACGATCAACTTTGAGACGACACGCCGGATGCCCCGCTCCCCTCCGGGCGCGGCGGCGGCGCGCCGCGGCGCGATAAGGCGCCCCCATGCGCGCACCGCCGGCGGCTCCCTCCGATCGTCCCCCCCTCCACGCCCCCCCGGCGGCCGAAGAGGGGGTGCTCCGCCCGACGCGGGTCGACGTCGACCTCGACCGGCTCGCGGCGAACCTGCGGGCGATCCGCGCCCACGTGGGCGGCCGGCGGCTCATGCCGGTGCTCAAGGCCAACGCCTACGGCCACGGCCTCATCCCGGTCGCCCGCCGGATGGAGGCCGAGGGGGCCGACATCCTGGCGGTCGCCTACCTCGAAGAGGGCATCCTCCTGCGCCGGGCGGGGATCCGCTGCCCCATCCTCGTGCTGGGCGGGGTGCTCGGCGAGCAGATCCCCTTGTTCCTCCAGCACGACCTCTGCATCACCGCCTCGTCGGTGGCCAAGCTCGAGGCGGTCGAGGCCTGCGCCGCCGCCGCCGGGGCCACCGCGACGGTGCACCTCAAGATCGACACCGGGATGGAGCGGGTCGGGGTGCACTGGTACAGCGCCGGCCCGCTGCTCGAGGCCAGCCTGCGCTGCCCGCACGTCCAGGTCGAGGGCATCTACAGCCACCTCGCCAACAGCGACCTGCCCGAGGACGCCCCCACGCGGCTGCAGCTCGAGCGCTTCGCCGAGGTCCTGCGCTTCTACGAGCGCCGCAGCCTGCCCACGCCGCTGCGGCACCTCGCCAACAGCGGCGGCGTGCTCCAGCACCCCGACACCTGGCTCGACATGGTGCGGCCGGGCATCCTCCTCTACGGCGTGCTGCCCGCGCCGGGCCTCCCCTGCCCGATCCCGGTCGGCCCCGCCCTCCGCTGGACCAGCCGCGTCGTCTACTTCAAGGTCGTCCCGGCCGGCGCGCCGGTCAGCTACGGCTCGACCTGGGCGCCCCCGGCCGACACCCGCGTGATCACCGTCCCGGTCGGCTACGGCGACGGCTACTTCCGGTCGATGTCGGGCAAGGCCGAGGTGCTGGTCGGCGGGCGCCGCTGCCCGGTGGTCGGCCGCATCTGCATGGATCAGCTCATGGTCGACATCGGCCAAGGCAGCGCCTACAACGGCGACGAGGTCATTTTGCTCGGCAACGACGGCCCCGAGGCCCTCACCGCCGACGCGCTGGCCGCCTGGGCGGGCACCATCGCTTACGAGGTGCTCACCAACATCAACACCCGCGTGCCGCGCCGCTACTGGCCGGCCGACCCCGCCGAGGGCGCGTAGCGGAAGTCGCAGCGCAGGGGCACCGCGAAGAACGAGCTCTGGATCTCTTTCTGCACCAGCAGCTGGCCCCCCTCGACCCGAAAGCGGGTCTCGAGCGTGGCCTGCTCGCCCTCGAAGCGCAGCGTCAGCGCGCCGGCCGACAGGGCGGCCCGGGCCTGCATCGGGGTGCCGTCGTGGGCGGTCACCGGCACGGTGCCCCCGGTCAGCGGCACGGTCACCGCCTCGGCATCGCAGCGCACGACGACCTGCTGGGCGTTGATCTCGAGCAGGTAGCGCCGACAGGTGTCGGGCTTGCCGGCCATGCGGCTGCGGGCGAGCGGCCGGAGCGGCGCGATGATCGTGCCGACGGTGGCCTCGAGGGCCTGGGCCTTGCGGGCGTCGACGGCCGCGACCGGCTCGGCCAGCGCCCAGGTCGAGCTGCCGACGGGCGGCGCGGCGGCGGCGGCCGGGGCGGCGGCGCCGAGGGCGACCGCGCAGAGGACGAGGGCGGGGAGCGGAGAGGGGGCGCGCATGACGGCTCCGGCGCGGCGCCACCAGCGCCGCCGACCGTGGGGATACCAGAGGCGGGACCGGGAGGGGAGCATGGAGCACGAGCGGAGGCGGCGGTGGATCGAGGCCCTCTGCCTCGGCGGCGCCTTGGCCCTGGTCCCGCCGCTGCGCTTCCCCGGCGCGCTGCCGGGGCCCGAGGTGGTGAGCGCGGACGACCACCTCACCGTCCACCACGTCTTTCAGGACGAGCCCGGCGGCCGGGTGCGCCACCCGGCCCTCTCCGACCCGGCCACCCAGCTCGGCCCCTTGCGCGACGCGGCGGCCGCCGCCCTGCGCCGGGGCGAGGCCCCCCTCTGGAGCCGCGCGCTCTACGGCGGGGCGCCGCTGCTCGCCGACGCCCAGAGCGCGCCGCTCTCGCCCGGCACGCTTCTGCACGCCGCGCTGCCCGCCGATCTGGCCCAAGACCTGACCGTGACCTGGACCCTGCTGTGGACCGGGCTCGGCCTCGGCCTGTGGACCCGCGGCCTGCTGCGCGCCGACGGGGCGCCCGCGGGCGCCCTGCGGGGGCTCGTCGCCGGCGGGGCGGGCGCGGCAGGCGCGCTGGCGCCGTTCACCCAGGTCTGGCTGCTGCACCCCCACGCCGCCGCCGCCGCGTGGCTGCCCTGGCAGTGGCTCGCCCTGCAGCGCGGCGCCCCCGTCGGCCTCGCGCTGGCCACGCTGGGCCTCGCCGCCGGCGGCCACCCCGGCACCCTGGTCCACGGGCTGCTGCTCACGCTCGGGCTGCTGGCGCTCGGGGCCGGCCCGCCCACCGCCCGGGCACGCCTCGGGGCCCTGGCCGGCCTCGCCTGTGGGCTGCTGCTCGCCGCCCCGCTGCAGGCGCCGGTCCTCGAACAAGCGGCGCGCTCGACCACGCTGGCCGCCAGGGTCGGGCAGCGGCTGGCCCCCGCCCAGCTGCTCGACCTCGTCTGGCCGGGCTGGTGGGGCCACCCCGCCGCCGAGGACGCCGCGCCCGGGCTCACGTGGGCCGACGGCCAGCTCCACCCCGGCCTGCTCGCGCTGCCCCTCGCCGCGGTGGGCCTGCTGCGCGCGCCCGCCGCCCGCCGCCCGGCCCTGCTCTGGGCGCTGGCCCTCGCCGCCAGCCTGACCGGGCTGCCCGGCCCGGTCGCCCACGGGCGCCTCGCGAGCCTCGCCGGCGCCCTGCTGGTCGGCCCCGCCGCGCTCGGCCTGTGGCGGCTCGTGCAGGGCCGGGCGCGGGCACCGGCGCTCGCCGCCGCGGCCGCGCTGGCCCACATCCTGCTCGGGATTGGCGTCAGGCGCGCCGATCAGGGCAGCTTGCCCGCTGAGGCCCACGCCCCGGCCGTCGCCCCCTGGGCCGCGGACCTCGCCGCCGCCCTCGACCAGCGGGGCGCCCGCGCGCTCGGCCTGGGCTGGGCCGCGCAGCCCAACACCGGCGCGCTGGCCGGCCTGCGCGACCTGCGCGGCTATGACCTGCCGGTCTCGACCTCGACCCAGCGGCTGATGGCGGCCCTGAGCGACCCGCCCAAGGCGCCCTGGTACCCGGTCGAGGCGCCCCCGCCGCGGGCCCTGCTGCAGGCGCTGGGGGTCGGCGCCCTGCTGCTGCCGCCCGCGCCGGCCGAGGGGCCCGACCCCTGGGCGGCGGCGGCCGAGGGGCTGCGCCCGCTGGCCTTGCCGCCGGCGCCGCTGCGGGTGCTGGAGCTCGAGGGTGCTGCGCCAGAGGCTTTTCTGGCCAGCAGCGTCCTGCGGGTGGGCGGCCCTGAGGCCGGTCTGGCCGCGCTGCGGACGCCAGGGGCCTGGGCCGCCCCGCCGGTCGAGCACGACCTGCCCCTGCCCGCGGGCCCCGGTCTGACGGCGCCGGTGGCGGTGCGCTGGACCGGCGAGTCCCTGGTCGAGCTGCGCTTCGACCCCGCCGAGAATGACCGCCTGCTCGTCGTGCTCGAAGCCTGGTCCCCGGGCTGGCGGGCCACGGTCGACGGGGCGCCGGCGCCGACCCTGCGCGCGGGGGGCTTCGCGCTGGCCACGCTGGTGCCGGCCGGCGCGCGCGCCGCGACCCTGCGCTACCGCCCCGACGGCTGGATCTGGGGCCAGCGCCTCGCCGGGCTCGGGGCGCTCGGGCTGATCGGGCTGTTCGGCCTGTGCGGGTCCAGGCGCCGCGCCGCAGGTGGGGGCAGCGCGCCGCGCTGAGCGCGCTCAGGGCAAGGCGGGGACCCGCGGCAGCTCGGGCAAGGCCTGGGCGGCGGCCGCCCGCAGCCGGGCCCGCTCGGCCGCGCGCGCCGCGGTGTTGGTGGCCTCGGCCGCCCGGGCGGCCTGCCAGAGCCCACGGCCCCAGACCACGACCATGCCGGTGCCCAGCGCGCCGCTCACGCCGAGCGCGGCCGGCGACTCGGCCCGGGTGCCCCACCAGCCAGTGAGGCCGGTGCCCGCGGCCAGGGCCGCCCAAGTGGCCAAGGTCCGGCCGCTGCGCGGATCTTTCGCGTAGGCCTGCCCCAGCGCCGGCACGACCGACAGCCCGGCCGCGAGGCCCGGAGACTTGAGGTGCAGCGGGCGCGCCGCGTCGGCGACGAGGCGCTCGGCCGCCGCGCGGGAGGGGTGCGCCGCCGGCAGCGCGGCGAAGGCGGCGCGGGCCTCGGCCGGCCGCCCGGCCTCGACCCACAGGCTGCCCCGCAGCAAGGTCGCGGTGGCGGCCAGCGCGGGATCGGCGGTGCCCGCGGCCAGGGCGCGCAGGGCCTCGTCGCCCCGCGCGTCGGCGCCCGCGGCGAAGGCGGCGACCCCGGCCCGCAGCCGGGCCGCCTCGTGCAGCGGGCCGCTGACCTTGCCGTAGGTCGCCAGCGCGAGGGTCGGGGCGCCGCGCAGCTCGTGCGCCATGCCCTGGCGCAGCAGCACCAGATCCAGATCCACCCCGCCGGTGCGCGGCGCGAGGAGCTCGGCGAGGCGAAACCACTCCAGCGCGCCGTCTGGGTCGTTGCTGCGGAGGAGGTGCTCGCCGTACTCCAGCGCCTCGGCCGCGGTCAGCGCCGCGTCGGGGGCGCCGGCGCGGGCGGCGCCGGGGCGCAGCGCCAGCGGCACCACAGCGAGCAGCAGGGCGATCCGGGCGAGGCGGAGGGCAGCGGTGCGCATCGGGGACCCCCAAGGGCGCGGCGCGCCGCGGCCGGCGGCGCTACCTGCAGCCCATGACGACGCCCTCTAGCCCAGCCTCTGTCCCCCGAAGGCTCCTCGCGCTCGCGCTGCCGGTCGTCGGGCTCAACGTGCTCAACGTGCTGTCGCTGGCGGTGGACACCGCGATGGTCGGGCGCCTGCCCGATCCGGCCAGCGCGCTGACCGGGCTCGGCTACGGCACGCAGTTCTTGTTCATCCTGATGGTGCTGATGATCGGGCTCGCGGTCGGGTCGGTGGCGATCGTCGCGCGGGCCTTCGGCGCCCGCGACCTCGACCGGGTCAACCACCAGCTCGGCCAGTCCATGATGCTCACCGTCGGGATGGGCGTGCTGATGGGCCTAGTGGGCCGGGCGGTCGCGCCGCTCTACCTCGACCTGGTGAGCGCCCAGGGCCCCGCCCGCGCCGCGGCGCTGCAGTACCTCGACCCGCTGCTGTTCGGCTTGGTCTTCAACTACCTGACCATCTTGCTCGGCTCGATGCTGCGCGGCGTGGGCAACACCCGCCTCGCCTTTCAGGTCGCGCTGGTGAGCAACCTCGCCAACTTCGGCCTCAACAGCGTGCTCATCTACGGGGGGCTGGGCCTGCCCGGCCTCGGCGTGCGCGGGGCGGCCATCGGCACGCTGCTCTCGCAGGTCCTGAGCCTGCTGCTGATCCTCGGGGCGCTGGCCCGCGGCGCGGTGCCCGGCGTGCGGCCGCCGCTGCGCCCGGTGGCGGTGGACTGGGCCGCCGCCCGTTCGCTGTGGCGGATCGGGGCGCCGGCGGCCCTCGACATGGTCGTGCTCAACGCTGGCTTCTTGAGCATCGTGACCCTGCTGGGCCTGCTCGACCCCCTCGCGGTGGCCGCGCACGGCATCGGCCTGCGCATCCAGGCCCTGGCCTTCGTGCCCGGCATGGCGATCAGCCAGGCGACCGGCGCGCTGGTCGGCAACGCGCTCGGCGCAGGCAAGCCCGACGAGGCCCGCCAGATCGCCCGGGCCAGCGTCGGGCTCTGCGTGGCGGTGATGTCGGTCATCCCGCTGTTCATCGCCCTGCCCTCTGACGCCGTGCTGGCGATGTTTGACGTCGACCCGGCCGGCGCGATGGGCGGGTATGCGACCACCTGGATCCGCATCCTCGGCCTGTGCATGCCGCTCGCGGGCGTGCACGTGGCCCTGGCCGGGGCCTTCCAGGGGGCCGGCGCGACCCCGCTGTCGCTGCGGCTCAACCTCGCCTCGACCCTGCTGGTGCAGATCCCCGCGTCGTACCTGCTCGGGGTGCAGGCCGGCCTCGGCCCGCTCGGCGTCTGGCTCGGCTTCCCGCTGGGCTTCGTGGCCCGCTCGGGGCTCGCGCTCTGGACCTACGCCGATGGGGCCTGGCTGCGGGCGCGGGTGCGCTGATCGACGGGCAGCGCGGGCTTCAGCCCTCGGGCTGCCAGCGGGGGAGCCAGTCGACCGTGGGGCCGCCGAGCACGACCCACTCCCCCTCCCCTTCTCCTGAGATGGCGACCAGATCGCTGTCTTCGCCGACGCTGCGCGCGGTGAGCAGCAGCCGCCCGTCGGGCGCCCACGAGACCCCCTCCTCCCGGCCCGGCGGGCAGCCGCCCTTGGCCGGACCGCGCAGCTGGGCGCCGGTCTGCACGTCGAAGATGGTGATGCAGGACCGATCCGCCGCGCGGACGGGCAGCGCGAGCCGCCGGCCGTCCGGCGACCAGGCGAGCCCCTGGTCGGGCACGGCCTCGGCGCCCTGCCCGGCGGGCACGTAGAGCGCGCGGACCGAGAGGTCGGCGAGCTGGAGGACCGACACGCCGAGCACGCCGCCCCGGCCGCTGATCCAGGCGAGGTGTCGACCGTCCGGAGACCAGGTCGGGTTGAGGTCCTCGCCCGGCGCCCGCAGCAGCGGCCGCAGCTCGCCTCCGGCCAAGGGCACCGCAAAAAGATCGAGCTCACCGGCGGTGGACGCGACGAAGGCGACCAGCCCTTGGGGCGAGACGCTCGGCGTAAACGCGCCCTCGGGCAGGTCGGTCAGCGGCCGCTGCTCGCCGGTGGCCAGATCGACGACCGCGAGGTCCGAGAAGCCCCGCAGCGCCGCCTCGACCACCAGCTGACGGCCATCGGCCGACCAGGCCGCCGCCCGCAGGCGGGGACGGGCCGGGCCCAGCGGGAGGAGCGTGCCGCCCGGATCGACCCGCAGCAGCTGCTCTTCGTGGCCCGCGGGGCCCTCGCGCGCGCCGATGAGGACCGCCGCTGCGCCCGGGGGGCCGGCCGGCGCGGGGAAGGCCGCGCCCTCTGGCGCGGGCAGCTCAACCACGGCGGGCGGAGCGCCGAGCGGGCCGGCCGCCAGCCGCATCGGCCGCGCCGCGGGGCCGTCTCCACGGACGAAGTGCACGGGACCCAGCGCGGGAGGACCGCCGCAAGCGGCGATCCCCAGCGCGAAGGCGCCTGCGCGCGCGGCGCGCATCAGGGCGTGCGGACCCGCACCGCGTCGGCCACCACGACGTAGCCGGGCGTGGTCCAGCGGCTCAGCGAGACCCGGTTCCAGCCGGCGGTGAAGTCGTAGGTGCCGAGGCCGACCCACCGGCTGTGGTTGCCCGACTGGTCGACGTAGAAGGTGCCCAGGTGGCGGTCCCCGGCGTCGTACATCATGAACGGCGCGCTGCGGGAGCGGTCGCCCGCGGCCGGCCACCAACCCTCGACGGTCAGGCGCGAGGCGCTGCCCAAGTAGAACCAGAAGTGCGCCGAATCACTGGCCTCGGCGGTGCTGCGCCACCAGTAGCCGGTGTTGTAGTAGCCGCCGATGTTGTTGCTGGCGCCCCAATAGGACGAGACCTCGATCCGCGCGCTCGACCCGTTCAGCGCGCTGTTGCTGTCGATGACGATCTCGACGCGCGCCGCGGAGCTGCTGCTCCCGCTGCCCGAGCTGGTGCTCCCGCCCGAGCTGCTGCTCCCGCTGCCCGAGCTGGTGCTCCCGCCCGAACTGCTGCTCCCGCTGCCCGACGACCCGCCGCCGCAGGCCGCAGCCTGGGTCAAGTAGGTGGTCCAGGGCCAGTTCGGGCCCGGATCGCTGCGGTTGTAGGGCTGGAGCTGGCCGTGCCCGACGATGTGGTAGCGGTCCTTGGGGATGCTGCGGGCGGTGGCGATCTCGCAGACCAGCGCGGCCGACCGGCTGATCAGGCGGCTGTCCCACGAGGCCTGGCTGCCGTAGCCGGCGTGCTCGATGCCGATGGTGAAGTTGTTGTTGCTCGAGCCATCGCGCGCGCAGTCGACCTGGCTGTTCAGATCGCAGTCGTAGGTGCTGCCGATGTGCCAAGCCTTGCGGGCCTCGCTGACCAGCTGGGTGACCTCACTGCCGTCAGAGTTGACGACATAGTGCGCGCTCACGCCCGAGCTGCCGTTGGCGAGCCAGCTCCAGCAGCCCGAGTAGCTGCCCTCGCAGGTGTGGATGATGATCATCGACGGCGTGCCGGCCGAGCCGGAGGGCCGGGCCGAGTGGTTCGGCGAGCTGCGCCAGACCACGCCGCTGCGCTCGGCGGTGGAGGCCTGCAGCCGGGGCAGGGCGAAGTTGGCCCGCACCGCGGTCGGCCGGATCTGGGCGAACTCGGTCTGCACGCCCTCGTTGATGCGTCGGAACACGCCGTTGTGGACGTAGTCGGCCTGCGCGTCGGCCTCGTCGACCCCGCTGTACCAGGCGACGACCGGACCCCAGGCCGCCAGATCGTCGACGTCGATGCCCTGCCGATCGGCCTCGTCGGCGAGCAGGGCGGCCGCAGCC
Source organism: Pseudomonadota bacterium (assembly GCA_046051725.1). Taxonomy (GTDB): domain Bacteria; phylum Myxococcota_A; class UBA796; order UBA796; family UBA2385; genus JAEUKK01. Next base: position 12,523 of record JBJONS010000219.1, read on the forward strand.
CGGATGTTGGCCTCGCGGTCGGCCGCCACGTCGTCCTCGGGCAGGCCGGCGAGGGCGGCGGCGCGGCTCAGGCGCTCACCGCGCAGCGCCATCAGGCCAAAGGCGGGCTCGGTGCCTTCGAACTCGACCTCGCCCTCGACGAACTCCCACCGGGACTCTTCGTAGGCGACGGCGAGCAGGATGGTCTCGGGCACGCCATAGAGCTCGGCGGCCAGCGCGAACTCATCGCCCACCTCGAGCATCGACTCGAAGTCGCTGTTCACGTTCTCGGTCAGCGGCCCCATGTCGTTGGCGCTGTCCGCCGCGTCGAAGGAGCAGCCCGCGGCCGCGAGCAAGAGCGAGAGGCGGAGGAGGCGGGCGGTCATGGGGGCTCCCGGTCGATGGGTGCCGGGCCTGCGCGGCGCCGCTGGGGGCGCGCGGGCGGAGAACCGGCGGGCGAGACGAGGTGGAGCGGGCGCAGGGCGCAGCGTCACCGCGCCCCCGCGGGGGGACGCTACCAGAGGCGCCATCGGCCGCGGGCCCCGCACCTGAAGGGGGCCCGCGGGCTTCCCCGCACAGGCCCGGGTCCCCGGATGACCCGCTCCGCGAGAGCGACCACCAGCACCGCGTTCTGGCGAGTCACCCGCTCCGGATGCAGGGTGATGACACCGCCGGGCGCTGGGCGGCTCGACGGGGTTGGGCTCGCTGTCGCGATCTCCGCGAAGCACGCGCCGCTGTCGGGGGCGCTGGTTATGCGCCCGGCCCGCGCTCCCGCCTGCCAGCGGGGGTGCCATGGTCGCGGCCCGCCCGGCCCGGCCCCCTCCCCCGGCGACGGCGGCCCCGGAAGCGGGCCCCGCGCCGCAGCCCGCGCGACCTCGGCGTCGCGGAGGACCGCATGTACGAGTTCGAGGAGAAGCGGCTGGAGAAGCTCGCGGCCATGCGCGCCGCCGGCCTCGCCGTCTACCCCCACGGCCTGCACATCACGCACAGCACCGCCGAGGTCGAGGCGCTCATCGCCGGCCGCGGTGCCGAAGAGCTGGCCGCCGACACCGCCGAGGTCGTGCTCGCCGGCCGGCTGATGTTCAAGAATGAGATGGGCAAGGCGGGCTTCGCGCGGGTGCAAGACGCGTTCGGGCGCATGCAGCTCTACGTCCGCAAGAATGACGTGGGCGAGACCACCTTCGACGAGGTCTGGAAGAAGCTCGACCTCGGCGACCACGTCTGGGCCCGCGGCCGCCTGATGGTCACCAAGACCGGCGAGCCGAGCGTGCACGTCACCGAGCTGCGCCTCGCCGCCAAGTGCATCGCCAGCCTGCCCGACAAGTGGAAGGGGCTGAGCGACGCCGAGTACCGCAACCGGCACCGCTACGTCGATCTGTTCGTCAACCCCGAGAGCCGCGAGACCTTCTTGCGGCGCTCGCGGGTGGTGCGCGCGGTGCGCGACTTCTTTGAGGCCCGGGGCTTCTTTGAGGTCGAGACGCCGATGCTGCAGTCCATCCCCGGCGGGGCGGTGGCGCGGCCCTTCGTCACGCACCACAACGCCCTCGACATGCCGCTCTACATGCGCATCGCGCCCGAGCTCTTCCTCAAGCGCTTGGTCGTCGGCGGCATGGAGAAGGTCTTCGAGATCAACCGCAACTTCCGCAACGAGGGCGTGAGCACCCGCCACAACCCCGAGTTCACGATGCTCGAGTTCTATTGGGCCTATGCCACGTGGCAGGACCTGATGGACCTGAGCGAGGCGCTGCTGCGCGAGGTGGCCCAAAAGGTCACCGGCGGCACCGCGCTGAGCTGGGGCGAGCACCAGATTGACGTGGGGCAGCCCTTCCGCCGCTGGCGCATGTCCGAGGCGATCAGCGAGCGCACCGGGCTGTCGGCCGAGGCCGTCCTCGACCCGGCGGCGATGCGCGCCTTTTGGATCGAGCGCTTCCCCAAGGACGCCAAGAACCCCAAGCTGCCGACCACCGTGGGCAAGTGGTACGAGTGGCTCTTCGACGAGTACGTCGAGGGTGAGCTGGTGCAGCCCACCTTCATCACGCACTTCCCCGCCGAGATCAGCCCCTTGTCGCGCCGTTCCGACGAGGACCCGACCGTGGCCGAGCGGTTTGAGCTCTACGTGGGCGGCATCGAGCTCGGCAACGGCTTCAACGAGCTCAACGACCCGCTCGACCAGCAAGACCGCTTCCTCGCCCAGGTCTCGGCCCGCGACGGCGGCGACGACGAGGCGATGTACTTCGACGCCGACTACATCAAGGCCTTGAGCTTCGGCATGCCGCCGACCGCCGGCGAGGGCATCGGCATCGACCGCTTGGTCATGCTGATGACCGGCCAGACCTCGATCCGCGACGTGGTGCTGTTCCCGACCCTGCGCCCCGACCGGGGCGGCGCCGCCGAGGCCGCGCCGGCCGCGCCGGCCGCGCCCGACAAGGCGCCGCAGGGATGATCCGCTTCGCCCTCCTGATCGCCCGCTCGCACCTGCGCTCCCGGCACGCCGCCGCGGGCGTGAACCTGCTGGCGGCCGTCTCGATCGCCGGCGTGGCGATCGGCGTCACCGCGCTCATCATGGTGCTCGCGGTGATGGAGGGCTTCGAGATCGACCTGCGCAAGAAGATCCTCGGCGCCAACGCCCACCTGCTGACCCTGCACCAAGATGGGGCCTTCGGCGACTGGGAGGCGGCGGTGGCGACGGTCGAGGCGGTGCCCGGCGTGGTCGCCGCGGCTCCCTTCGTCTACGGCGAGGTGATGCTGCGCAGCCACGCCGGCTCGGCTGGCGTGATCCTCAAGGGGGTCGACCCGGTCCGCACCCCCCGGGTCACCGCGATGACCCAGAACCTCAAGCTCGGGCCGGCCGGCGAGCTCGACGATGACGCCGAACGACAGGCGGTGCTCGACACCCTGCGCCTGCCGCCGCGGGGCATCGCGCAGGCCGCCGATGACAACGAGCCCTTGCCCGGGATCATCCTCGGCACCGAGCTGGCCGGCAGCCTCGGGGTCTTCCCCGGCGACCGCCTGCACGTGATCAACCCGGTCGGCGGCGGGGTCGGGCCCTTTGGCGTCCCGGTGCCCAAGGTCCAGCCCTTCCGCGTCGCCGGCGTGTTTTACTCGGGCATGTACGAGTACGACACGAAGTGGACCTACATCTCGATCCCCGACGCCCAGGCCTTCCTCGGCTACACCGACAAGGTGACCGGCATCGAGATCATCGCCGAGGACGCGGATGCGGTCGGCGCGCTCTCTCCGCTGGTCGACAAGGCGCTGGGCTCGGCCTTCTTCTCGCGCAACTGGAAGGTGATGAACAAGGCGCTCTTCTCGGCCCTGCGGCTTGAGAAGTACGTCATGGGGCTCATCCTCAGCCTGATCACCGCAGTGGCGAGCCTCAACATCGTCGGCTCGCTCATCCTCATCGTCGTGACGCGCAGCAAAGAGATCAGCATCCTGCGCGCGCTCGGCGCCAGCGTCGGCAGCGTGCGCCTGATCTTCATCCTCGAGGGCCTGCTCATCGGCGTGGTCGGCACGGTCATCGGCGCGGGGCTGGGCCTCGCCGGCTGCTGGGGCCTGCAGACCTACCCCTTCCCGCTCGACACCGACGTGTACTACGTCGACAAGCTGCCCTGCGTGGTGGTGCCCGAGACGGTGGTCGCGGTCGCGCTCAGCGCGGTGGCCATCTGCCTGCTCGCCACGCTCTGGCCGGCCAAGCTCGCCGCCGAGATCCAGCCGGCCGACGGCCTGAGGTACGAATGAGGGCCCTGCGCGCGCTCCCGCGAGGGCCTTGGCCCATCGAGATCACCGAGCTGAGCCGCCACTTCGTCAAGGGTGGCGTGCGCATCGACGTGCTGCGCGGGGTGGACCTGCGCCTCGAGCCGGGCGAGAAGGTGGCGGTGCTGGGCCAATCGGGCTCGGGGAAGTCGACCTTCCTGCAGCTCCTGGGCACCTTGGACCGACCGACGGCCGGCGGAATACGCTTCGGCGGCTTGGACGTCTTCTCCTGCGCACCGGCCGAGCTGGACGCGCTCCGCAACCGCGAGATCGGCTTCGTGTTCCAGTTCCATCACCTGCTGCCCGACCAGGACGCGCTCCACAACGTCCTGCTCCCGGCGCTGATCGCCGGCGAGCCCACCGCGCAGGCCACCGCCGAGGCCCGGCGCTTGCTCGACGCCGTCGGGCTGGGCCACCGCCTGCACCACCGGCCCGGCGAGCTCTCGGGCGGCGAGCAGCAGCGGGTCGCCATCGCCCGCGCGCTGGTGCGCGGCCCCTCGCTGCTGCTGGCCGACGAGCCCACCGGCAACCTCGACCCCGCCACCGCGCTTGAGGTCTTTGACCTGCTGATGGGCCTCGGCGAAGAGCGCAAGGCCACGGTGGTCACCGTGACCCACTCGATGGAGCTGGCCGCGCGGTTCGGGCGCCGCCTGCGCCTGGACCGCGGGCGCTTCGTCGACCCCGACGGCGCGCCGGCGCCCGCAGCGGAGGCGCTGTGATCGCCCCGCTGCTGCTGCACCTCATCCTCTCCGCGCCCGCCCTCGCCCAAGCCGCGCCCGCTGACCCGTCGGCTCCCGCGCCGGCGGCTCCCGCGCCGGCGGCGGCGCCAGAGGCCCCGGCCGCTCCTCCGCCCGCGGCGCCCGCTCCTCCGCCCGCGGCGCCCGCTGCTCCGGCCCCCGCTGCGGGCGCGCCGGCCGATCCGGCAG
>JBJONS010000220.1:0-4029 GCA_046051725.1 Pseudomonadota bacterium
GGGGCGACCTGAACACCCACGTCGACACCCGCGCGCTGCTCGAACACACCGGCGACCGGGGCCTGGGCTTCGAGGTGTGGATGCGCACGGTCACCCGCTACGCCGCCCTCTCGGTCAACGGCGTCGCCGCCCGCCTCTGGCTCGAGTGCGCCGCCGTGGACAAGGGCGAGTTCGCGTACCGCTTGGGTCGGGTGGGCGGCGCGGCCGCCGAGGGCGCAGACGCGGTGGGCCGGGCCATGCTTGCCCGCGACTACCAGGACGCCGACAAGCTGGTCAAAGAGAGCGTCGAGCGGGCCACCGCGGCCCTGCTGCTCATCGACAGCGTGCTGATCGAGGCGCTGCACCTCGACCACCGCATGGCCCGCCCGGCGGTCCGCGGCCTGCTGCCCCTCATCGAGCTGCTCTACTTCGTGCCCACCAACGAGCTCCGCCAATTGACAGAGAACGCCGGCCTGCGCGCCGCCCTGGGCCGGATGCTGCAGTGGGCGACCCTCGCGCCCTACCTGAACCAGGGCCAGCTCGAAGCCGTGGTCTTGGCCATCCACGACGTGTCCACGGGGGCCAAGGCCGACGCGGCCGAGCAGGAGGGGGCGGGCCCCGAATCGGCCACCTTGGCGGCCGCAGACGCGAAGGCCCCCCGAGGAGAGAAGACCAAGAAGGCCGACCGCACGACGCGCGCGGTGCCGTGCTGGACCGCGCGCGGGGCGGAGCTCGACGCGCGCCTGCGGGCGGGGCTGGTCGCTTGGCAGGTCGCCCTGCTGACGCTGTTGCCCGGCACCGAAGCGACCCGGCCGTCGGCGGAGGGGTCGCCGGATGACAGGGCGGGCGCGGCGCGACGCGCGGCGCTCGACGCGCGGTCCCTGGCTTGGTTTCGCCGCGAGGTGGGGGACGCCCGCTCGCTGCAGCACGCCGCAGTGGGCTGGCTCTACGCCCTGGAGCGCCGCGGCGGGGCCCGCGAGCTGTGTTGGGCGGCCCAGGTCGAGGCCAACAAGAAGAACACCAAGCACGGCGTGCCCTACCTGCCGCCCGGAGCACCCAACGACCCCCGCCTGTTCGCCGCCGAAGCGCTGCACGGCACCACAGAAGCGGCGCTCTACCCCGAGAAGCAGCACATCGTGCCCTTCTCGATCGCGCGCGTGATCACGGGCGCCCAAGGCTCCCGGGCCACCGCCTCGGCGGCCAACGTCATCGGCAACCTGACCTGGCTGAGCCACCGGCAGAACCACTTCGAGGCCCTGAGCGACCGCTGGTCGGAGTTCGACCCCACCCGCCCGGGCGAGGAGGAGAACCTCGCCGCCCGCGGCCTGCGGGGGCCCGCCGCGGACCAGCGGGACGCCCTGGCCGTCTATGGGGAGCTGCGCGCGTTCCTGACCGCGCCGGAGAAGCGTGACCCGCCGACCAAGGCCGAGCTCACGGCGGCCAAGCTGCTGTTCGAGGAGCTCTGCGCGGCCCGACAGCGGTGGATGGTCGAGCGCATGCGCGCGTGGCTGGACGAGGAGCTCAGTGCAGAGGTCTGCGCCTGGCTGTCGATCGAGGGCTGAGCCGGCCGGCGCGCGCCGCGCGCTGGGCGCTGCGACTGGAGTGCCAGCGGGAGGGTCTCGGAGCCTCGTTGCTGCGACTCAAGTGCCAGCGGGAGGGTCTTGGACCCTGTTCCTGCGACTCAAGTGCCAGCGGGAGGGTCTGAGACCCTGCTTGTTGCGACTCAAGTGCCAGAAGGAGGGTCTGCGACCCTCTCCGCTGCGACTCAAGTGCCAGAAGGAGGGTCTTGGACCCTGCTTCTTGCGACTCAAGTGCCAGAAGGAGGGTCCGAGACCTTCTTCGCTGCGACTCAAGTCGCAGCGGAGGGCGGCGAGGGCCGGCGCCGCGGAGCGGCCGCGGGGCCTGGGGCGGCGGACCCGCGCGGGCGGGGCCGGGGGGAGCTGGGCGCGGCCCCCTCGACGCCCGCCTCGCGCGCGCCAGCGGGCCCCAGGGCGGCGCAGCCGGTCGCCGCAGGCGACGGAGCCGCGCAGCGGCGAACCCCAGGAGGCACGCGACCGGCGCGGCAGCGCCGGGGGCGCCCACGGACCAACCAGGGGGCGCGGGTTAGGGGAGCACATGCGCCGCTATTTCAACACCACTGGCCCCTGCGACCCCGACCGCCACTTCATGCTGCCGCCGGTCGCGCGCCTGCCCGACCTGCAGCCCTTCATCGACCGGCAGCAGTACTTCGTGCTGCACGCGCCGCGGCAGACGGGCAAGACCACCGCCATGCGCGCCGTCGCCGAGGCCCTGCGCGCGGACGGGGTGGCCGCCTGTTGGGCCACGGTCGAGGTCGCCCAGGGCGTCGACGACACGGCCTCGGCCGAGCCGCTGTGGATCGAAGCCCTGCAGGAGGGGGCGACCGCGCTGCCCGCGGCCTGGCGCCCTCCCGCTGAGGGTGGCTGGTCGGCCGGCGCGGTGGGCGGCCGGTTCGGCGCCTTTCTGCGGACGTGGGCCGGGGCCCTCACGGTGCCGCTGGTGCTGCTGATCGACGAGGCTGACGTCATCTCGGGCCAGGCGATGGTCAGCTTTCTGCGCCAGCTGCGGGCGGGGTTCACGACCCGCGGCGTGGGGCGCTTCCCGACCTCGGTCGCGCTGATCGGCATGCGCGACCTGCGCGACTACCTCGTGCAGAGCAAAGACGGCCGCGTGGTGAACCCGGGCTCGCCCTTCAACGTCAAGGCCGCCTCGCTCACCCTGCGCAATTTTGATGCGGCCGAGGTGGCCGCCCTGGTCGGTCAACACACCGAGGCGACCGGGCAGCCCTTCACCCCTGAGGCTGTGGCCGAGCTGGCGCGCGTCACCGACGGGCAGCCCTTCCTCGTCAACGCGCTGGCCGACCGATGCGTGACCACGCTGGTGCCCGACCGTGCCGCGCCGGTGACCGCCGCGCACCTCGACCAAGCACGAGAGCAGCTCATCCTCGCGCGCACGACCCACCTCGACAGCCTCGGCCAGCGCCTGCGCGAGCCCCGCGTCGCCAAGATCGTGCAGGCCGTGCTGCTGGGAGATGAGCCCTTCAATATCTCGCAGTCGAGCGATGACTTTCAGTACGCCGTGGACCTCGGCTTGATCCGCCGCGGCCTGGATGGTCCCGAGGCGGCCAACCCGATCTACCGCGAGGTCCTCGCCCGCGAGCTGTCGAGCGACGTGCAGGCCATGGTGCCCCGCCCCGACTGGCCCTGGGCCACGGCCGAAGGTCGCCTGGATATGCCGGCTCTGCTCGCGGCCTTCCGCCAGTGGTGGCGCGAGAACGCCGACGTCGCCGGCCGACCCATCCCCGAGTACCCCGAGGCCGTACCCCACCTCGCGCTCTGCGGCTTCTTGCAGCGCGTGGTCAACGGCGGCGGCCGGGTGCACCGGGAGTTCGCCGCCGGCCGCGGCGCGATGGACCTGCTCATCACCTATGGCCCCGACCGCTTCGCCATCGAGCTCAAGCGGGTGCGCAGCCGCGACCGCCTCGAGACCGTGGTCGAGCGCGGGGCGGCCCAGCTCGGCCGGTACCTCGACACCGTCGGGCTGGACATGGGCTGGCTCGTGGTCTTCGACGTGCGCCCCGACCGCAGCTGGGAGGAGCGCCTGTGGAGCCGGGAGCTCGAGGTCGGCGGCAAGCGGGTGGTGGTCTTGGGCGCCTGAGCCGCAGGGCCAGGTCGCGCGGCCGCCTGCCCGCGACCCGCCGGCTGCTCGACCCGCCCGCCCGGGCCGCCCCGGGGCCAGGACGCCCGCCCCAACTGCAGGGAGAGCGCGGCGCGCCCTTCGCCGGCCCGCGCGCGCCCGTGGGCCGGACCCGCCCGCGCGGCCCGCGCGCCGCGGCCACCGTCGAGCCGCTGCGCGAGGACGACGCGCTGCACGTCACCTCTGCGCCCGGCGCGGCGGGCGGGTTAGGCTCCATCCGCGGAGGGAGGTCGGGCTCCTGCGCCGCCGCCCGGTCCCCCGCTCGCCGCTCGCCTCTCCCCCGACCGCCCTTTGACAACCCAGCCCGCATGGTGGCCGCCCCGCCCGGGGCGGGCC
>JBJONS010000221.1:0-3673 GCA_046051725.1 Pseudomonadota bacterium
CGCTGCGTCTCTCCGACGCCGCCCACCGCCGTCGGCGGGCCGGCCAACAGGTCGTTCAGCGCCCGCTGGATGACACTCGGGTTCCAGTCACACCCATGGTCGGCCTGGAGCGCCTCGGCGACCTGCTTCAGCTCCGTCCAGCGTCGCCGGGGCTCCGTGCGCCAGTCGGGCACCAGACGGTCGGCCGCCGGCTCGACCAGCGCGGGCAAAGGAACGCGCGCCCCGCGGACGTTCACGGTGTACCGCCAGGTCTCGCCCGGCGGGCGGTCAGGGCGTCCTCGTCCGCCGTCCGCCGCGCGCGGCGCTGGGGGTGGCCCAGCGACCGGACCCCCTCCAGCCTCCTGCTCATCAAGGTTGATCAATTGGGTTGAGAATTGATCTTCAATTCTCTTGGAGAGACGCGCGCGCGTGGCCCCCGGCGCAGCGGCCGGAGCTGCACCAGCCTCGACGCCGGGGGTAGCCCCGGCGAAGACGCCGGAGGCGGGTCCGGCGAAGGCGCTGGAGGCGGGTCCGGCGAGTCCACCGGAGGCACCCCCGGCGTAGACACTGGAGGCGGGTCCGGCGAGGTGACCGGAGGTACCTCCAGCGAACACGCCGGAGGCGGGTCCGGTGAGTCCACCGGAGGCACCCCCGGCGCCCAGACCGGCGGCGCTCCCGGCGACGAGACCTACCTCCGTCGCGAGCCCGACCCCCTGCACCGGCGCGCCCGGCCACCCGCCGGTCCAGCCCACCGCCGCGCGCAGCCTCTCGCCCTCCGCACCGTGCCCCCCGTCGGCCCCGAGGCCGCGGCCAGGCGCGCCGCCCCGGTCCCAGGCCCCACAGTCCTCCGGATCCGCCTGCTCCGCGTCGATCACGCGCAGGCGCGGGCGGCCCCGCGGGCCCGTCTGGCCGCTCGGCTCCCCGCCGGCCGCGCAGGCCCCGCGCGGCGCGAGCATCGGCCCCTCCCAGCCGGGCAGGGTCGCGGGCGGCTGCATCGCGCGGATCGGCGTCGCCAGGCCCCATGCCGAGGGGTGGCGCACGTGGAAGCGCAGGTGGCCGTGGCCCCGCTCGTGCGGGCGGCGGACGAGCACGCCGCGGGCCGAGAGGGCCAAAACGGCCTGCTCGACGGTGCGCGGGTGCAGGCCCAGGGCGGCGGCGAGGCGGGCGCCGCTGGTGTCGACGCCGAGCTGCTGCGCGGGGCTCGGCGGGCCGAGCAGCTCGCTCAGCAGCAGGTCCAGCACCGCGCGCTGGCTGGGCGGTAGCTGCAGCGCGATGATGGCGTGCAGCAGACCAATCTCGACCTGGATGAACGGCGGGGTCGGGGCCGCCGCCGGGCCTACCATGCGTCACCAGCGCGCGCGACGTTGCGGGGGCTTGCATCCACCTCGATGCCGCGGAGGTGCAAGGCCGCGCCTATCTGCGCTTCGGCGTCATCGGTGGTGCCGTGTGCAGCACGTGTTAGACGCTGTTTTGGTGGTGTGCGACGCGGGTTCGACTCCCTTGCCTGAGCACGCAACCGTCCGCGGTCCACGGATGGCGACCGGTGTGGGGTCGAGGCCGCCCTGAACCGTCGACCCCGGGCGGATCGGCGGAGACCGCCTTCGCTCCAGCCGCGGGTGGCGCGCCCCTCGCGCTGCGGCGTCGATGGGTAGGTCCATGCACAACAAGGGTGCATCGGTGGCTGACGCGGGGCAAACTTAATGGCATCCAGCGGACGCGTGTGTCCGGTTGGACCAAGATCGGCCCTGGTCGATCCCCCTGCGCGGTCGCGACGTCGGCGTTCGCCAGCGCCACGGCCACGACGCGTCTCTCGACGTTAGTTGCCCCCCGGAGGCCCGACATGACCCCCTCGACCGCCGACCTCACCGCCTGGGACTGAGCTTGCCCCGATCTCGTAGACACTCTTATCCCATCGTCGCTTGGGAGGTGGGGGGTGGCACTAGGTCTGAGGCAGAGAGGGAGGGGGGTCCAGGGGGGAGACTGATAACCCCCGCTTTGCTGTGGATAACCCTGGATTTCTGTGCATCAGCTTCGAATCGCTGTGGAGACCGGTAGCCCAGCGCGCTGTGCCGGCGCTGGGTGTTGTAGAAGCCCTCGATGTAGGTGAAGATCTGCTGCTGAGCGTCATCATGTGAGCGGAAGACCCCAACAGCGCCGAACAGCTCTACTTCGAGGGTTGCGAAAAAGCTCTCCGCCATGGCGTTGTCGTAGCAGTCCCCGACGGTCCCCATCGACTGGAGGACGCCGTGCTCGGCGCAACGCTTCGAGAACAGCGCGCTGGTGTACTGACTGCCCTGGTCGGAGTGGTGGATCACCCGCTTCGGCCGCCGGGCGGCGCAGGCCTTCTCGAGCGCCCGCGCCACGAGCTCGGCGGGCATCGCCTCGTCAAGGGCCCAGCCGACAATCTTCCTGCTCCAGACGTCCATTACGGTGGCCAGATACAGCGCACCGGCGCGGGTCGGGACGTGGGTGATGTCGGCAACCCAGAGCTGATCGGGCTGGTCTGCCGTGAACTTCCGATTGACCAGGTCGGGAGCGGGACGGGAAGCAGGGTCTCGCGACGTCGTGCTCCGCCGGCGGCGCCGGGTCACGCCCGACAGCCCCGCCGCGCGCATCAGCCTCGCGACGCGCTTTCTCCCCACGCGCGTTCCCGCCTCGCGCAGGGCGGCGTGAATCCTGGGGGCCCCGTAGATGCCGCGGGACAGCCGGTGCTGGTTGGCGACCGCAGCCATGAGCTTCACCTCGTCCTTCGAGCGGTCCGAAGGACTCCGCGCCAACCAGGCGTAGTAGCCGCTCCGGGAGAGTTCGAGAACCCGAGCCATCATACTGATTTTGTGCTGAGCCTGGTGCGCCTTCATGAACGCGAACCCTTCTTCCGGGTCGATGCGCTCTCCGCTGCGAACCAGGCAGCGGCTTTTTTTAGGATCTCGCGCTCCTCTTCAGCGATGGCGAGCTTCTTTTCGAGCTCCCGAATGCGGGCGTCCTTGTCGACCTCGGGGCCGGCAGACGCGTCTGCGACCCAGCCCCGGATGGTCGGCGCGGAGGGCTCAAAGTCGCGCGCGAGCGACTCTGGCGAACGTCCAGCGCGCACCAGCGCGATGATCTGGTTCTTGAACTCTGTGGTGTAGGTCTTGCGTGGCATGGGCCCTCATGCACTGTGGATTCGTTGCTGTCCACTTTGCCGGGGCAACTCCAGTGTTCGAGCGTCGCGGGACCCACAAGGCGAGGTTCGGTCTGCGCGCGAAGGACCTCACGCCAGCGGCCTACGTCGCGGCGGGCTGCCCGGGGTCGCATCGCGCATGGGAGGCCGCGGCGGCGGCGAAGTAGCAAGGGTGGAAGTGGCTCTCCGGGGTGGCTGATCGGTCACTCCACGCGTAGACTGCAGTATCATGCGCGGGTCATGCGCGGCCGGTTGAGGCTGCCGCCTCGCCCTTGATCTCCCGAACCCCGCCACCCCGGGATCTGAGAATGCGACCCTGCCATCTGTTGGTGCTGCCCTTCGTCACGCTCCAAGGCTGTCGGTCGCCCGATGGCGAGGGCAAGACCAGCGGCGGATCGGATACGAACGAAAGCCAAGGCGGCGGTGGGGGCTCCGATGGGGGCGGGGATTCGAGTGACCCGGTCCCGCCAGAGGCCTATGTTGAGGAGTCGATCGGCCTCACCTTTGTGCCGCTGTCCGGCGGGACTTTTCGAT
>JBJONS010000222.1:0-7093 GCA_046051725.1 Pseudomonadota bacterium
GCGAGGTGCACCGCCCGGCGCACATAGTCGTCCAGGTGCGCCGCCACGCCGTCGGTCCAGCCGATGTGCTGCAGAAAAGCCAGCGCGAGGCGGCCGCGCAGGTGGGGCGGCGGCAAGGTGACCACCGGGGTGCCCACCGCGAGGGCCTCGAGCGTGGTGTTCCCCCCGCCGAACGGGAACGGATCGAGCATCACGTCGAGCGCCGCGAGCACCGCGAGGTACCGGTCCTTGGGCACCCGGCCCATCCAACACACCCGCGGCAGCAGGTCGGGCCGCTGGGCCCCGAGGCGCGCGACCAGCGCGGCCCGCCAGGCCGCCGGGCCGCCGCCGTGCAGCAGCACCAGACCCTCGGGATCGGCGTCGAGCACGCCGAAGATCACGGCGTCGAAGTCGGGGTGCAGCTTGAACAGGTTCTGGGGGCAGCCATAGAGGCGGCCGGTCGGCGGCAGGCCGAGCGCCGCCCGGTCACAGACCGTGGGCTGCGGCTGGGCGGCAAAACAGAGGTTCGGCAGGGGCAGAGAGACCAGGCGCTCTGAGAAGTGCGCCTGCGCCCCCGGCGGGTCTGCGGCGGCCATCGAGAAGAAGAGATCGACCTGCGGCGCCCCGGTGGTGACCGGGTGCCCCCAGGTGGTCGCCTGCACCCGCGCGAGGCGGGCGTGGCCGAGCAGCGCGGTCCAGGGGTCCATGCCGACGTCGAGCTGCAGCAGCAGGTCGAGGCGGGCGCCGGCGATGGCCGCGGTGGCCCGCGGCAGGTCGCGGGGCAGCAGCACCACCTCGTCGAGGCCCTGGGCCCAGCCGAGCGCGCGGGGGTCGACCGCGTCCTCCCAGAACAGGCCCACCCGCCGCACCGCCGCGGGGTCCATCGCCGGCAGCAGCCCGCCGAACAGGTTGCCGATGGTGTGGTCTTTGTAGTGCGGCGAGCTGACGCCGATCCGCGGCGGGCCGGGCGCGCGCGGGCGGTCGAGGTGGGGCGCCCGCACCGCGAGCTGGGGGCAGGCGAGGCCGATGACCCGGTGCATGGCCTCGTGCAGCGGGCGGTCGTCTTCGCCGTGGTAGACGAAGTGGTAGCTGAGGTTGGCGATCTGGCGGCCCGGGTCGTCGAGCCGGGCCGGGCGGGCCCGCAGCGCCGCCTCGAGCGCCCCCAGCCGCTCCATCGCCTGGGCCCGCAGCCGCGCGATCTGCCCGCCGCTGCCCATCATCGGCGGGCAGCGCAGCGCCGCCCGCAGCCGCCAGGCGAGCTGGTCGGGCCGCAGGCGCAGCGCCTCATCCAGAGCAGCGTCGTGCGCGTCCACATCACAGCGCTGCAGCTCGACCCGGGCGAGCAAGGCCCAGAGCTCAGCCCGCGCCGGCTGGGCGCCCAGGGCGCCCCGCAGCAGCGCGGCGCAGTCGACCAGCTGGTCGGCGGCGAAGGCCCGCTGCGCCTCGGCGAGCACAGCGTCCCCCGCGCCGGTCAGGCCGGCGGGCGGGGCGGGCGGCGGGGGCAGGTCGGCGGGCATCGCGGCTCCAGGGCGGCGCGCGGGGCCGCCGCCCCAGGCTACCCTCCGGCGCCCCCGCGCAGCCAGCCGGGGCCCGCGCTCAGCCCCCGCAGAGCGGGCCGGTCCAGCGCGTGTCGTTGTCGTCCTCGGCGCACTCGTTGACCGCGCCGGGCGAGGCGGCCGCCCCGCCGTCGACCGTGGCCCGCAGATCGATGATCTCGTTGGCGCCCGCCTCAAGCACCACCTGCTCGGCGGCGGCCTTGTTGCCGGGCAGCAGCTCGGCCATCAGGGTGACCTCGGCCAAGGTGTCGGTGGTGCCGTCGATCTTGGCGCCGAGCAGGGCGAGGCGGGTGCCGGCCGGCACCGCCTCGACCCCGGTGTTGGCCACGGTCACCCAGGCCCAGAGGCGGTCTGACCCGCACTCATCGACGCAGACATCCACGATCTCGACGGTGAGGTTGGGCAGCGGGATGGTGCCCGTCGCGGTGGTCAGGTCGCCGCTGCGGAAGCTGTTGAAGCGGTCGACGTTGCGGATCGGCGTGGCCGGCACGCTGCCGTCGTCGTCGATGTTGGTGATGCTGTAGGCGTGCTGGTTCCAGATGCGGCGACCCGGCCGCCACGACCGGCCCGCGTCGCCGATGACCACGAGGCCCGTCACCGAGGTGGTGTACTCGGTGTTCGGGACCACGATCTCGGCCTGGCCATCCCCGTCGACATCGGCGATCGGCGGGTACTCGAGCCAGGTCGCGTTGCTGTGGTCGGTCGACTCGAGCTTGACCGCCCCGTCGGGCCCCGAGAAGACCCACAGGCGGGTCTCATCGGCGTAGACCGCCTCGGCGATGCCGTCGCCCTCGAAGTCAAAGACCGCCGAGCCGGTGTTGCCCGAGCTGGCGTCTTGGGTCACGGCCTGCCACTTGACGCTGCAGTCGCGCTCAAAGACCGAGTACCGGCTGCCGGCCGCCGCGGCGAACTCGGCCTCGCCGTCGCCGTCGAAGTCGGCCACGGTGGGCGGGCCGCCGTAGTAGCTGCTGGTCGCGCCGGGGATGGCCGCCGAGCAGAGCACCGCGCCGTTGTCGTCTTGGAGGCGGATCTGCCCGCCGGCGGTCACCACGATCTCGGCCTGGCTGTCGCTGTCGAAGTTGCCGACCGCGGGGTAGCCGTCCCGCTGGCCGTTGCTCCAGATGGCCGAGCCGTCGCGGCGGTACAGCGCGTTGCCGGAGACCACCTCTTGCTGGCCGTCTCCGTCGATGTCGTAGCCAAAGGTGGCGGTGCCGACGTTGTCGGGGTTGTTGCCCTTGCCGGCGGTGCCCAGGCCGATCAAGCGACCGGTGTTGTCCCAGATCGCCGCGCCGCAGATGATCTCGGGGTTGCCGTCGCCGTTGAGGTCGGCCACCGCGGGGTTGTCGCTGGTGCCGTACATGCCGCCGCCCGCGTACGCGCTCTCCCAGAGGGTCGCCCCGGTGTGGTCGATGGCGATGATCGTGCCGCCGGTGGTGGGCACGAGGATGTCTTGCCAGCCGTCATTGTTGATGTCGGCGAGCGCGACGCCGCCCTGGCCCTGCATGCGGTCGATGCGCAGGTTGAGGTGCTCGGCCCCGCCGTCGCCCGAGATCACCCGCACGTAGTTCGCGCTGTAGTCATAGTTGCTGTAGGTGATGACGACGATGTCAGGCACGTCGTCTTGGTCGGCGTCGCCGTCGCCGTCGTCATCGGTCAGCGAGCCGACCGCGGGCATCATCATGATCTGCGACGAGTCGCTGCCCACCGCCCAGGTCGTCTTTCGCCACTCGACGGTGGGGGTGAAGGTGCCGACCGTCGTGCCCGAGGCCTCGCAGCTCTCGTCGGCGTCGACCGCGCTGGGCGGGAAGCTCTGGTCTTCGCAGCGCCCGCTGCTGCTGTCGCCGCCGCCGCCGTCGCCCTGGCCGCCGCCCCCATCGCCGGGGACCACGCCGGTGTCGCCGCCCGAGTCGCCCTGCTCTGGCTCTTTGTTCGGGTCTTTGGGCCCGGTGAAGCTGTAGTCGCTGCAGCCGGCGAGCAGCAGCGGCAGGAGGGCGAGGCGGCGGGGCGAGGTCATGGGGGGCTCCAGAGAGTTGCGCCCCCATCCTGCCTGAAAACGGAGCCCCGCGCACGCCCCGCGCGCGCCCCGCGCCCTCTTCAGGGGCTCTGCCAGGTGCCCTGCTGCCGGTCGAGGCGGGCCCGCAGCCGGGCGCGGGCCTGGTGCAGCTCGGCGGGCAGCCGGCCGCCGAGCTTGTCGAAGAGGGTCTGCTGATCGTCGAGCTCGGCCCGCCAGGCCGCCGGGTCCACCGCTTGCAGCTGGGCGAAGGTGCCCGCGGGCAGGTCCAGCCCCTCCCAGCGCAGGGCCGCGGCCGGCGGCTGCCAGCCCAGCGGCCCCTCGGCGGCGGGGGCCTGGCCAGCCGCCCGGTCGAGCGCCCAAGCCAGCACCCGCAGGTTGTCGCCGAAGCCCGGCCAGAGGAAGCGGCCGTCCTCACCCTTGCGGAACCAGTTGACCCGGAAGATGGCCGGCGGCGCCTGCAGGCCCGCGCCGACAGCCAGCCAGTGGTCGCAATAGTCGCCGACGTGGTAGCCGCAGAAGGGCAGCATCGCGAAGGGGTCGCGGCGCACGGCGGCCTGGCCGACCGCGGCGGCGGTGGCCTCGGACCCCATCGTCGCGGCCCAGTAGACGCCCTCGGCCCACGACTGGGCCTGGACGACCAGCGGCTGGGTGTGCGACTGCCGCCCGCCGAACAGGATGGCCGAGATCGGCACGCCGGCCGGGTCGTCGCTGGCCGGGTCGACGGTCGGGCACTGCGAGAGCGGCGCAGTGAAGCGGGCGTTGGGGTGCGCCGCCTTGCGGCCGCAGCCGGGCGTCCAGGGCTGGCCGGTCCAGTCGATGGCCGAGGCGGGCGGCTCTTTGGTCATGCCCTCCCACCAGACGTCGCCCTCGGGGGTCAGCGCCACGTTGGTGAAGATGCAATTGGCGTACAGCGCGGCCATCGCGTTGGGGTTGGTGTCCCAGCCGGTGCCCGGCGCGACCCCAAAGAAGCCGTTCTCGGGGTTGATGGCCCGCAGGCTGCCGTCGGCGGCCGGCTTGATCCAGGCGATGTCATCGCCCACGGTCCAGACCTTCCAGCCCGGAAAGCCGGCCGGCGGCTGCATCATCGCGAAGTTGGTCTTGCCGCAGGCCGAGGGGAAGGCCGCCGCGGCGTACTGGCGCTGGCCGTCGGGGCGCTCGACGCCGACGATGAGCATGTGCTCGGCCAGCCAGCCCTCGTCGCGGGCCATGGTGCTCGCGATGCGCAAGGCGAAGCACTTCTTGCCGAGCAGGGCGTTGCCGCCGTAGCCCGAGCCAAAGCTCCAGATCTCGCGGGTGGCGGGGAAGTGCGCGATGGTGATCTGGTCGGGCGCGCAGGGCCAGGGCACGTCGGCCTGGCCCGGGGCCAGCGGCGCCCCGACGCTGTGCACGCAGGGCACAAAAGCGCCGTCGCCGCCCAGCACGTCGAGCGCGCCCTGGCCCATGCGGGTCATGATGCGCATATTGAGCACCGCATAGGCCGAGTCGGTGAGCTGCACGCCAATGTGGGCGATCGGCGAGCCGAGCGGGCCCATCGAGAAGGGCACCACGTAGAGCGTGCGGCCGCGCATGCAGCCCGAGAACAGCCCGCGCAGGGTCGCCCGCATCTGGTCGGGGTCGCGGTGGTGGTTCGTCGGCCCGGCGTCGGCGGGGTCGGCGGTGCAGATGAAGGTGCGGTCTTCGACGCGGGCGACGTCGCGCACGTCGCTGCGGGCGAGGAAGGAGTTGTGGCGCAGCGCCGGGTTGAGCCGGGTCAGCGTGCCCTGGGCGACCAGCGCGTCGGCGAGCGCCGCGGCCTCATCCGCGCTGCCGTCGCAGAGGTGCACGGCGGCGGGCTGGCAGAGGGCGGCGAGCTCGTCGATCCAGGCGAGCAGGCGGGCGTGGGTCGTGGTGCCGGGCATCGAACCTCCAGGTGCGGGCGGGGGAGGCAGCCTATCGAGGAGCGCGGCGCCACGGGCGCCGCGGAGGCTGCGGGGCGTCAGGGCCCGGCCCGGTCGCCGGCCCAGGCCGGTGCAAAATTGTGCGCCCCAGTGTCAGGTTCGAGCGCCCGGCGGCCGACCGTGGGGTAGCATCCGACCGCGGAGGAGCCATGTCCGTCACCAGCGCGCCCACCACGACCACCAGCAGCGGCGCCAAGGCCGCGTCCAAGACCCCGGCCAGCCCGGCCTCGGCGGGGGGCGGCTCCTCGGTGGCGGCCGCGGCGGCCCATGGCATCGCGGCTCCGGCCGCGGCGACCCCGGCGGCTCCGGCGGCCCCCGCCAAGAAGGGCCACCTGCAGCAGATCGCCGACAGCGACAAGTCGCTGGCCGTCTCGGGCCTCAAGGCGATGGGCGGCCTCGCCAAAGGCAGCGAGTCGTCGGTCGAGCGCAGCTATGGCGCGGGGGCCAAGGCCCCGGTCAGCAAGACCAGCACCACCGAGAGCAGCCTGCTGGGCGCCAAGGCCGCCGACCCGAGCGCCAAGCTCAGCGCCGGCCCGGCGAGCCTGAGCGCCAAGGCCAAGCCGGCCACCCCGGCCACCGGCGGCGCCAAGCCCGCGCCGAGCACCGCCCAGCAGGTCAAGGGCGCGCTCAAAGAGGCCGGCGTCAGCGACACGGTGTGGAAGGCCGACGCCGCGGCCACCGGCAAGCGCTACGGCGGCGGCGACAAGGCCCAGAGCTTCGTCGACGTCGCCAAGGCCCAGGCCGGCGCCAAGGCCGGCTACAGCGCCAACAAAGACGGCGTCAAGGGCGAGGTCTCGGGCACCGCGGCGGCCCGCCTCGTCGAGGCCCAGGCCAAGGGCAAGACCAAGGGCGCGGTGGGCCAGCTCGGCGGCGAGGCCAACGCCAAGCTGCTCGGCGCCGAGGCCAGCGGCTCGGTGGGCGCGGGCGTCGACTGGTCGAAGGGCGAGGCCAGCGCCAAGGCCAAGGGCGAGGTCGGCGCCTACCTCGCCAAGGCCTCGGGCAAGGCCGAGGGCGGCTTCCGCATCCCCTTCACCAACATCTTGGTGGGCGGCGGCGTCGAGGCCGGCGGCCAGATCGGCGCCGGCGCGGGCGGCGAGGCCAGCGCCAGCATGGGGGCCGAGGGCTTCAAAGCCAGCCTCAAGGGCAGCGCGGCGCTGGGCATCGGCGGCAACCTCGGCTTCAACTTCGGCGTCAGCAAGGCCGAGGGCGACAAGGGCTGGTTCGACGGCGCCGGCTGGTGGTGAGCCCCGCGGTCTGACCCCCCATCGGCATCCGGGCGGCCCCCGGCGCGCCGCGCCGGGGCCGGGTGCTGCGGGGCTCGCTGGCGCTCGGCCGGCGGGCGCCGGCCGCTGCGCGCCCCTCCGCCCCCTGCCGCGCGCGAGGCGGGCCTGAGGGTACCCCCGGGGACAATCCTAGGGCTGGCAGAGCACCCGACCCGATGCCCCGAGCCCCAAGGGCGCCCCGCTCACAAAGTCGAGCAGCTCGGGCACCTCGAAGGTGATGGCGAAGCGGTCCGGGGCCTCGCGCACCGCCTGGGCCGTGCCCGCGGCGCTGATCATCGAGGCCCCGTCGGCCTCGAACCAGACGCTGGCCTCGCCAGGGCCCTG
>JBJONS010000223.1:0-5713 GCA_046051725.1 Pseudomonadota bacterium
TTTTTGAGGCTGGTGCCGCCGCAGGCGGGGCAGTCGGTCAGCGGGGGCGCCGAGAAGCTCTGCCGCTTCTCGAGCTGGTGGCCGCAGTCGGGGCAGCGGTACTCATAGATGGGCATGGGTCCTCCGGCGCTGAGCGACGACCAAAGCTGTGAACTCCCACGATACCGTGGGCGGCGCGCGACCCTAAGCATGCGGGTGCCGCCGGCAAGGGCCGGGCCGCGGGCGTGGTCATGTCGCCCCGCAACCGCTACAAGGACCGGCAGCGCGCGGCGGGTGCGCGACGGCGCCGCGCGGGCGCCACCCCGGGGGAGCACATGGCCGAGGTCCTCGGGTGGGCCCTGCAAGCGGCGCTGCTGCTGCACGTGACCGGCACCCTGCTGTTCGTGCTCGGCGGCGTCGCCGCCAACCACGTGCTGCTCAACCAGCGCGTCGTGGTCGATCGGGCCATGCTGTCGTTGATCGCGCGCGAGTGGGCGATGATGCTCTGGGTGCTGCCGGCGCTGCTGGTCGGGCTCCACCAGCCGCCGCCGCCGCGCACGCCGGCCGGTGACCGCCCGCCGGTGCTGCTGGTGCACGGCTATGGCCTCAACCGCGTCTGCTTCGTTCTGCTGGAGCGGTTTTTGGAGCGGCGCGGCTTCGTGGTGTGGAGCGTGAACCACCACCCGCGCCACGGCAGCGTGCCCGAGATGGCCCGCAGCCTGGTTCGGCGGATCGAGGCCCTCAAAGAGGCGACCGGCGCTGCGCAGGTCGACGTCGTGGGCCACAGCATGGGCGGCGTGGTCACGGCCTGGGCGGCGGCGCGCCTCGAGGCCGCCGCCGACATCCGCCGCCTCATCACCATCGGCACGCCGTGGCGCGGCACCCGCTTCGCGCTCTTCACGTGGCACCCCGAGGGCCGCGACTTGCAGCCGGGCGCCGCGGTGCTCGACGACATCGTGCCGCCGCCGGTGCCGACGGTGTCGCTCTGGTCGCCGGTCGACAACGTGATCATCCCGCCCGACAGCAGCGCGGTGCCGGGCGCCACGCTGCAGTTGATGCCGGGCGCCGGTCACTCCGAGATGCTGCTCAGGCCGACGATCTGGCGGGCGGTCGCCCAAGCGCTCAGCGTCCCCCAGCTCGAGCTCCTCGCGCCCACGCTCACCGCCGCGGACCCTCGCTCCCTCCCCCAGACCACCGGGGTGGAGGCGTGAGCCCCCGGACCTCCCCGCGGGTCTTGCTGGTGACCGGGAAGGGCGGGGTCGGCAAGACCACCGTGGCCCTGGCCATTGCCCTGCGCTACGCCGAGCGCGGGCTGAGCACCGTGCTCGTCGAGACCGCCGGCGCTGAGCAGATCCCCGAGATTTTCGGCGTCGAGGGCCAGGGGTATACGCCCACCCAGGTGGCGCCGGGCCTGTGGACCCTGCGCCTCACCCCCGAAGAGGCGATCGAGGACTACGTGGTGCAGCAGGTGCGCTTCCGCCGCCTGTACGCGATGGTCTTCAAGAACCGCGTGATGGGGCCCTTTATCGACGCGGTGCCCGGCCTTCATGACGCGGTGCAGCTCGGCAAGATCTTCGACCTGCACCGCGAGAGCGCCGGCGGTCGGCCGCGCTGGGACCGCATCGTCGTCGACGCGCCGGCCACCGGCCACGGCCTCACCATGCTGGGCTCGGCCCGCTCGCTGATGGACCTGACGCGCGCCGGGCCGCTGCACGACGGGGTCAAGCAGGTGCAGGACGTGATCGGCGATCCGCAGCGCACCGGCGTGGTGCTGGTCAGCCTGCCCGAGTCGCTGCCGGTCAACGAGACCATCGAGCTGGGCGCGCGTCTGGGCGAGAGCCGGGCGCTGCTGCGGGGCGTGGTCCTCAACAGCGCGGTCAGCGCGCCGGTCACGGCGGGCGAGCTCCAGCTGGTAAAGCCCGGCCTCTCCACCCTCCCCGGTGGGGACCAGGTGGCGCGCCTCGCCGCCCGCCGCCTCCGCCAGGTCGCCGCCCAAGACAGCGCCGCAGAGCGGCTGCGGGCCGCCCTCGGCGTGCCGACCGTGACCCTCCCCGATCTGCGGTGGGGGGCCGAGCCCGTGGACCGCCTCGGCGCGGCCGAGCTGAGCAACCTGGGCGGCCTGCTGCCGCTGGCGGAGCTGGGGCTGTGAGCGCGAAGGTCGTCATCTGCTGCGGATCGGGCGGGGTCGGCAAGACCAGCCTCAGCGCCGCGCTCGCCCTGCGCATCGCCCGCGGCGGCGCGCGCGTCGCGGTCCTCACCATCGATCCGGCGCGGCGGCTCGCCGACAGCCTGGGGGTCGGCGCGATCGGCAACGAGCCGGTCCGGGTGCCGATGCCGGGGCCCGGCAGCCTCGACGCGCTCATGCTCGACGCGCGCCACACCTTTGACGCGCTGGTGCGGCGCTTCGCCGCCGATGCCGCCGCGGCCGAGCGCGTGCTGGCGAACCGCTACTACCAGTTCGCGAGCACGCGGCTGGGCGGCAGCCACGAGTACATGGCGATGGAGCGGCTGCTCGAGCTCGCCCAGAGCGGCCGCTACGACGTGGTTGTGCTCGACACGCCCCCCACGCGCCACGCGCTTGACTTCTTGCGGGCCCCCGAGCGCATGAGCGGCCTGATGGACCAAGGCGTGCTGCGCTGGCTGGTCATGCCGGCCGGCGCCGGCGGCTGGCGTGCGCTCGAGGTGGGCTCGGACGTCGTCTCGCGGGTCCTCAAGACCCTGCTCGGTGAGGGCACGGTCAGCGAGATCGCCGAGTTCTTCGAGGCCTTTCGCGGCCTCGGCGAAGGCATGCGCCAGCGCTCGCTCTCGGTGAGGGCCCTGCTGCGGGCGCCGGGCACCCGCTTCTTGTTGGTCAGCTCGCCCTCGGCGGCCTCGCGGGCCGAGGCGCTGCACTTCCTCTCGGTCTTGCGCGCCGAGGGCATGCCGTTCGGCGGCTTCCTCATCAACCGGGTGGCGGCGGCGCCGCCAGAGCTGGTGGTCGGCGACCTGATCGCGGCCTGCGCGCCCGAGGTGCAGCCCGAGGTGACCGCGGCGATCAGCGTGCGGCTGCGGGGGCTGCTGGCCCAGCACGGGCGGCTCGCGGCGGCTCACCAGCGCGCGATCCTGAGCCTGCGCTCGGCCGGCCCCGCCGGGGCGCCCTGCTGGGAGGTGCCCGAGCAGGACGAGGAGCTGCTCGAGCTGGCCGGCCTCTCCGCCCTGGCTCCGCACCTCCCCGACGCCGACGCCCTGTGGGGCGCCGGGTCTGCGGGTCGCTGAGTCGGTCGGTCGCTGAGCCGGTCGGTCGGCGCGCCTAGGGTAAGAAGACGGCCTCGGAGATGCAGAGGTCGTTGAACTCTTTGCCCTTGCGGACCTCGTCGATGGTCAGCCGCACCTTGGTGGTGGACTTGGCCGGGAACTCAATGACCTGGTCCATCATCGTCGGCTTGATCGTGACCTTGTGGGTCGAGCCGTCGGCGAAGGTCAGGGTGCCCGAGACCGCAGAGTTGGCCTTCATAAAGAACTGAAGGCTGAACGCGTTGCCGTTGCGCATTTTGAGCTTCGAGATCGACGTGGCGGAGGGGAAGCTCCACTCGATCCACTCGCCGACGCCATCCCCCGCCTTGTTCGCCTCGCACCACATCGAGTCGACCAGGCCATCCTCGAGGTTGGAGGGGAAGTAGTTGCCGTCGGCGTCCTCGGGGTAGGTGCTCGAGGCCTTGTAGGAGGCCGGCTTGGCGTACTCGGGCGGCTCGTCGTCGAAGACCTGCACCTCGGACACGCAGGTGTCGTTGTAGGTGTTGCCCGAATAGACCGACTTCACCTTGAACTTGACCGAGGTGGTCTTTTTCGGCTTGGAGAACCGAACGACCTCGGGGAGCTTCTCATCCTTCAGGGTGAACTTCTCGACGCTGCCGTCGGAGAACTCGACCTCCAGCTCTTTGATGCGGCTGTGGCGCGCCCAGAAGTCCGAGGTGTACCAGTTGCCGTTCCAGAGCTTGGCGCCAGTCACGGTCTTTTCGCCGCCCAGATCCACCAGCAGCCACGAGCCGAGGCCCGAGCCTTCGGCGCCCTCGGCCCACACCGTCGACGCCTTCAGATCGGTCAGGTTGGTGGTCTCGTAGCTGACGTTGGCGTCGGACGGGTAGGTCGACGAGGCCGAGATGCCGGCGGGCTTGAGATCGCGCGCCTCGGCGGTGGCGGTGAGCGCGAGCAGCGCGGCGCAGAGCGAAAACATGGGAGCCTCCAGGGCATGGACGGGGAGCGGCGGCGGGTCGCCTGCCGCACAAGGTCAGATCAGAAGGTCGCCTGCCACGTGACGCGCGCGCCCTCAAAGCCCGGCAGGGTGCGACACTGTCCGCCGGCGCAGCGGATGCCCGCCTTGTAGGCCCCATAGAACAGGCGCAGGGTGCTCGACGGGCGCGGGTGCACCATGATCTCAAACGCGCCGTAGAGCGAGTCGCGGTCCTGGCCGTAGGAGGCGGGGTCGATGAAGGTCAGGTTGCCGTCGGTGGTGATGATGGGGTTGTTCGTGAAGTCTTGGTACAGGATGTAGGCCCACTTCTCACCCTGATGCCAGACGATCGCGTTGTTCATCTCCAAAAAGTCCGTCTGCTGCAGCGGGTTGTTTCCCCACCAGAAGCGACGACCGTTGAGGGTGAACTCCAGCGCGTTCTTTTCGCCGACCGGGATGTTGAGCTCAAGGTCCATGTGGGCCATGCGGTCCGCGCCCGCCTCGACCACGTCGCGCTGGTCGTGGCGGTAGCCGGTGTTGACCTGGAAGACCCAGCGCCCCTCGAGCAGCTGCCAGCCGACGATGCCGTGCCCGATGGTCTCGGGCACCGCGTTGAAGTGCTCGCCCCCGACCTCTTCGTCGCGGAAGCCGGCGAAGCTCACATAGGGGATGAACTTGCGCGGAACGACGGCGTAGTCGATGCGCACACGCCCCGCCGCGACATCATTGGAGTTCACCGTTGCGCTGGCGTCCTCGGTGATGACCATCTCGTACTCCAAGGTGGGAGCCGCGACGATCTCCCAACCTTCGGCGCCCGAGAACGCGTTCATCACCTCGGTGTTCTTGGTGGCCTTTCCTTCGACCAAGACGGTGGCGCGGCCAGGGTAGGCGGCGGCGGAGGCGTAGCCGGCCCACCCGCGCAGGCGCCCGCCTTCGGCCTCGCCGACCATCTCTTCGGCGCGGTAGTCGAAGACATCGCCCTCGGCGAACCAGTCGATCCCGGCGACGCCGTTGAGCTGCAGCGTCGCGCCCGCGGCGACGGCGTCGAGCTCTTCGGTGTAGCGCTGCAGGTCGGCGGAGTTGAGGTCCTCGACCCGCGCGAAGCGGTAGATGACCCCGTGCGCGCCGATCGAGGCCTTGCCCAGGTCGAAGACCTCGACGCGGGCCCCGCTCACCATGTGGCCCTGATCCTTGGTGATGCCCCGATTTGGGTTGAACATCGAGACGTCTTGCGGGTTGGTCAGGCCGGTCACAAGCGTGAAGTCCGCGGTGCCGATGCGAAACGCGCCCCGCGCGCCGCGGATCGACGTGTCCAGGTCGATGCCCGTGTTCTTGATCAGGTTGAGCGCGATGCCGCGTCCAAAGCTCGCATAGGTGTCGCCCGCGGTGAGCTCGACCTGCCCGAACCGCTTGGTCGCGTATGCCTTTTCGAGGCGAACGAGCGCGTGGTCAAAAGGCGAGATGAACCCGTCGGCGTAGAGCGGCCGCTCGGTCTGCAGCACGTCGTCGAGGTAGTACTCGTTG
>JBJONS010000224.1:0-3590 GCA_046051725.1 Pseudomonadota bacterium
GACTCGGTCAGCTTCCTGCAGAACGAGCAGCGCAAAGACGCGATCCGCGGCACCATCGGCTCGGTGATGAGCATCACCGGCTCGGCGCTGGCGCTCAGCGGCTTCGGCCTGCCGGTGACCATCGGTTTTGCGGTCTTCGGCGCGCTGATGGCCGGCGGCAGCTGGCTGCTCGACAAGGCCCGCGACAGCAAGGCCACCGAGTACATGGAGCTCTCGCACGCGCTGAGCGACAACGGCGAGAAGGTCAAGTCGATCAAGGACGCGAAGGCCGAGCTCAAGAAAGACCCCAAGCTCACGCCCGACTACCGCAAGATGGAGTCTCGCTTCCTCAGCGCCTACTACAAGGACGTCTTCGGCAACCCGACCGGCGACGACGAGCTGGATGGGGCCATCGGCTACTTCGCCCGCCAAGAGAAGAAGGGCCGCGTCGGCACGCCTGAGCGCGACAAGGTCAAGAAGGCCGGCACCTTTGAGGGCAGCAACGTCCGCCCCCAGAGCCAGGTCGGCGGCCGCATCACCGCGCGGCAGTATTGGCAGACCCGCACGCCGACCCCGGGCAAGGCCTCCGTCGAAGACAAGAACCTCGAGAAGGACAGCGGCGGCTGGAAGGACGCCTTCCGCGCCGATCCGACCAAGGGCACCCTGGCCAAGTCGGCGGCCAAGGCCGACGTGGTCTACGCCCTGCGCGAGATCGCGGCCCGCACGCTGGCGATCTCTCCCGATGGCAAGGCCGACTGGGACTTCGGCCTCAACGTCGCCCGGGTCGACCCGAGCACCATCGACAAGGACGCCGGCGAGGACCAGATGAAGCAGCTGGCCGCGCTGACCGACAAGGCGGTGATGGACAGCACCAACCTGTCGGGCAAAGCCCAGGCCTACTGGGAGCAGCGCCAGAAGATCGCCCAGACCGCCAAGCTCGACCCGACCAGCCCCGAGGTCACGGCCAAGACCGAGGACTGGGTCGCCAAATTCGTGAAGTGAGCGGGGCGGGCTGAGCGGGGCGCCTCCGCGGCGGCTGCGCTCCGGGCCGGGCCGGGCTTGCGCTGGCGATGGCGCAGTGCTTTGATGGAGGGGCGGGCGACACGACGCCCCCAGGAGCCGCGATGCGCGCCCGCTTCCCCCTCCTCCTCGCGCTGCTCGCGCCGGGCTGCGCCGACCGCGCCGCGGGCACCAAGGCCGGCTCCGGCGGGGCAGACCAGGCGCAAGCTGATGGTGGGGATGGCGCGACCGACAGTGCAGATGGCGCGACCGACGGCGCAGATGGCTCGACCGACGGCACCGACGGCGCGGCCGACGGCGCAGATGGCGCGACCGACGGCGCAGACGGCGCGACCGACGGCGCAGACGGCGCGACCGACGGCACCGACGGCGCAGACGGCGCGACCGACGGCGCAGATGGCGCGACCGACGGCACTGACGGCGCGACCGACACCGGGACTGACACCGGGACACCGCCGCCCTGCGTCGAGGGCCTGCAGGTCAGCGCGCTGCCCGATCCCCTCAGCGGCGCGGCCGAGCTGCCCCTGGCCGACGACGGGGCGCTGGCCTGGCCCGAGGCCCCGGCGCTGACCGCGGCCCGCGCCCTGACCCTGCGGCTGTCCAACCCCTGCGCCGAGCGCCTGCGCTTCCTCGGCCTGCCCGGCGAGTGGGTGAGCGGGCCGGGCTTCGCGCTGGGCACCTTGCCCCCGGTGCTGCTCGAGCCGGGCGGAACGGCGACCATCACGCTGTCTTGGTCGCCGGGTGGGGCGGGCGCGGCGGTGGGCAGCTTCGCCCTGCCCCACGACCAGCCGGGCTCGCCGTTCACCCTGCGCCTCGAGGCCACCGCCGGGCCGCCGCTGCGGGTGCTGCTGGTCGGCGACGGCGCGCGCCGCAGCCTCAGCGAGGACTACGGCCTGAGCTGGGCGGTCGACAGCTTCGCGACCACCGAGGCCCACACCGACGCGCTGCAGCGCGGCGTCTGCTGGGGGCCGCCTGGGTTCCTCGCGGTCGGCGGCTCGTCGCGGCGCATGACCTGGCTCAGCCCGACCGGCCACGCCTGGACCCCCGTCGACAGCGGGGTCGGCTGGGTCGGCGACTGCGCCTACGGCGAGGGTGTGTATGTGACCGCCGGCGGCGGGGGTGCGCTCGCCCGCAGCGCCGACGGCCTGAGCTGGGAGCAAGGCGGCGACCCGGGCGGCGAGCACATCCGCGCGGTGGCGTATGGAGATGGCGTGTTCGTGGCGGTGGGCGCCAGTCGACGGATGGTGTCCGACGATGGGTTGACCATCTCCCGCGATCTGTCCTTCTCGGGCACCGATCTCTACCGCATCACCTATGGGCTGGTCGCCGGCGGCAGCCCGACCTTCGTGGCGGCCGGGGCCGCGGGGCGGGTGGCGACCAGCACCGACGGCGGCCTGACCTGGCTCGATCAGGTGGTCGGCGGCGCCAGCGCCCACCAGCAGGTCGTCTTCACCGGCGACGAGTTCGTGCTGGCCAACGGGGCCGAGCTCTGGGCCAGCCCGGACGGCTTCGCCTGGAGCCTGCGCAACGCGAGCACCACGGTCCCCTTCGCGGGGCTGGGCGCGCGGCTGTGGGGGGCCGGCAGCGCGGGTCTGGTCGGCTCGACCGACGGTGGCTTCCGGTGGAGCACGCTGCGGGCGGTCGACGCGGGCCCCGGCTACAGCGACGGCGTGGTGGAGGGCAGCCCATGAGGCAGCAGATCGGGTGGGTCGGTCCGGCGGTCACGCTCTGCGCGGCGCTCAGCGGCTGCGCGGGCGGTGAGAAGGGCGCCGCTCCCGACGGCGGCGCGGCGGGCGACGACGGCGGGGCCGAGGGCGCGGACGCGGCCGACGGCGGGGCGGCCGACGGCGGCGCGGCCGACGGCGGCGACACCGCGCCGGGCGACACCGGCGCGGCTTGCCTCACCGACGCCGAGCACTGGTCCACCCAGGCGGCCCCCCTGCTGGCGGCGGAGTGCGCCGGCTGCCACAGCGGGGCCGGGCCGGCGGCCCACACGCGGCTGGTCCTGCAGCCGCTGAGCGAAGATGGCGCGCTTGAAGCCAACCTCGCGACTTTTGCGGCGGTGGTGGCCGACGACCCCGCCCTGCCCCTGCGCAAGCCCACCGGCCAGACCGCCCACGGCGGCGGCGTGCGTTTTGATGTGCTCGACGAGCGCTACTACGTGCTCGACGAGGCGGTGGCCCGGCTCGCGCGCCCGGGGGCCTGCGCGCACCCGGGCCCGCTGCCCCTGCGCTGCGATGACGGGCAAGCCCACCCGGGCACGAGCCCGCTGCGGCGCCTGCACGCCGCGCAGTTCGAGGCCACCGTGGCCGACGTGTTCGGTCTGACGCTGCCGGCGGGCATGTTCCCCGCCGCGGCCACCGGCGACGGCGCGTACCGCACCGCGGCGCAGGCCAACTCCATGTCCGCGGCCGGCGTCGAGAGCGTGCAGCTCGCGGCCGAGTGGGTGTCCAGCAACGCCGACCTCGACGCGCTGGTGCGCTGCACCGATGGGGCCGGGGCCGCCCGGCCCGAGGTCGACTGCGCCCGCGAGGCGGCGCTGCGGCTGGGCGAGGCCCTGTTCCGCCGGCCGCTGCTCGCCGCTGAAGAGG
>JBJONS010000225.1:0-21482 GCA_046051725.1 Pseudomonadota bacterium
AGGCGTCGAGATCACCGCGAAGTTCGTCGGTGACCGCGCGCTGGTCGAGCGGGCCGTCGTGACCCTCGCCGGCCAGCGCGGCCTGCTGCTGGTCGGCGAGCCCGGCACCGCCAAGTCGATGCTCTCCGAGCTGCTCGCCGCCGCGGTCAGCGGCACCAGCGCGCTCACCGTCCAAGGCACCGCCGGGACCACCGAAGACCAGCTCCGGTACGGCTGGAACTACGCGGCGCTGCTGGCCCAGGGCCCGAGCCCCGCCGCGCTGGTGCCCTCTCCCGTCTTGCAGGCGATGCGGCGCGGCGCCCTGGCCCGGGTCGAAGAGGTGACCCGCTGCCTCCCCGAGGTGCAAGACGCCCTGGTCTCGATCCTGTCGGACCGGCGCCTCGCGGTGCCCGAGCTCGGCGATGAGGGTGTGGTCGAGGCCGCTCCCGGCTTCAACGTGATCGCGACCGCGAACCTGCGGGACCGGGGGGTCTCCGAGATGTCTGCGGCGCTCAAGCGGCGCTTCAACTTCGAGACCGTGCCGCCGATCGCCGACCTCCGCCAAGAGATCGACCTCGTCCACCGCCAGACGGTGGCCGCGGTGCACCGGGCCGGCGAGGCCCTGCCCGTCGACGCGCAGGTGCTCGCCGCGCTGGTCACGGCCTTCCGTGATCTCCGCGCTGGGCGCACCGACGAAGGGTGGGCCGTCGAGCGGCCGGCCACCGTCATGAGCACCGCCGAGGCGGTGGCGGCCTCCACCTCGCTGGTCCTGCAGGCGGGCTGGTTCCCCGAGCGCGGCGGGCCGGCGGCGCTGTTGCCCGAGCACCTGCTCGGGGTGGTGCTCAAAGACGAGCCCAAGGACCGCGCCCGCTTGGTCGCCTACTTCGATGGGCCGGTCAAGCGCCGCGCCGAGCGCGACCCCACCTGGCAGCTGGTCGCGGCCGCCCGCGGCTCCCTGCTCGAGGGCTGAGCCCGCCCGCTGATCACCGGCCGCCCCGGGCTCACGCCGGGGCGGCCCCGGCCCTGTGTGGAGCGTCGCCGATGCCCGCCCTCTGTGACCCCGAGACCGCCCTGGAGCAGCTCGCGTCGGCGCGGGCGCCGTGGCTCTTTGGGGTCCGCCACCACAGCCCCGCCTGCGCGGCGGCGCTGCCCGCGCTCCTCGATGCGCTCTCTCCGCGGGTCCTCTTCATCGAGCTGCCGGTCGAGCTCCAGCCCTTGCTCGTGCACCTGGGGCACCCCGACGCGGTCGCTCCGCTCGCCGCCACCGTGGATCGAGGGACCGCGGCGGAGGGCGACGTGGTCTTCTACCCGCTGGCCGACTTCTCCCCGGAGCTCGTCGCCATCCGGTGGGCGCTCCGCAACGGCGTCCCTGTCGAGGCCTTCGACCTGCCGGTGACCCTTCGGCAGGCCGGCGCCGGGCCGGGCGCCGGTCCGGTCTCGGCCGAGGACGGCGACGATGCCGCCCCGTCCCCCACCGAGGGCGCCGCTCCGCCCGCGCTGCTCGCCCCGTCCCGCGCGGGGCTGGGCGCGGACGGCGCCGACCTGTGGGAGCAGCTCGTCGAGCAGCACGCCGATCCCACCCAGCCCGAAGCGCTGCGCCGGGCGGCGCTGGCCTACGGCTGGGCGGTCCGGGCGGAGGGCGGCGGGGACGAGGAGCTGCTGCGCCGAGAGGCCCACATGCGGGCGCGGCTCCGCGCGCGGGGGGCCGAGGGCGCGGCGGTGGTCGTGGGGAGCGCCCACGCGGCCGGCCTGCTGCTGACGGACGCCCTGGGGGTGGATCCCCTCTGCCGCGTCGCCGATGAGGCGCCGCCCCCGTCTCCAGCCCCGGTGGCGCTGATCCCGTACTCGTACGGCCGCTTCGATCCGAGCTCGGGGTACCCAGCCGGGATCGCCGATCCGGCGTGGCAGCAGCGGCGCCTCGAAGCGCTGCAGGCGGACGAGGACCGCGACGGTGGCCGGGCCGCGGCGGCGCTGGCCGTGGACATCTGCCGCCGCCTCCGGGGCCTCGGGCACGTGGCCTCGTTGCCCGACGCCCGCGAGACCGCCCGAGTGGCCGTCGATCTCGCCGCGCTCCGCGACCTGCGCCGCGCCGGGCGCCGAGAGCTGCGCGAGGCGCTGACCCTGACGCTCGCCCAGGGCGAAGAGCAAGGCCGCGGGCGGATCGTGGCGCGCTGCGTCGACCTTGCGCTCATCGGCGACCGGCGGGGCCGCCTGCCGCCCGGCGTGCCCCGCGGGGGCCTCGAGGTCGAGGTCGAGGCTCTGGTCGAGGCCCTCAAGCTCCCGGGGCCGGACGCGCCCGCCAAGGTGCTCGAGCTCGACCCCCTCCGCAGCGAGCTCGACCGCCGGCGGCACGTCGCCTTGCTGCGCTTGCACCACCTCGGCGTGCACTACGCGACCCGCGACGACGAGGTCCTCGACGACGACGGCTTGCCCCGGCTCACCGCCCGGTGGACCGCGGCCTGGACCGACACCACCGCGGCGACGGTGGCGCTGCACGCGGCGCGGGGGCCGCGCCTGACCCAGGCCCTCGCGGAGCGCCTGCGAGAGGAGCGTGTCCAGCTCGAGCTTGAGGACCGGGTGGACGCCCGGGCGCTGCTGGCCCAGCTGCAGGTCGCCGCAGACTGCGGCCTGCACGGCCAGGTCGAGATCGCGCTGCAGGAGCTCGAGCTGCGCGGTCTCCCGGTGGCGGGGCTCGAGGAGCTCGTCGACGCCATCGATCTGGTGGAGCGGCTGCGGCGCCATCAGGTCCCGGCGCTGCCCCCGCCCGGCGAGGGTTCGGCGGCGCACCTGCCGGGCGCCGTGGGCCCCTGGCGCAGCCCGCGCTTGCACCCGTCGGCGGATGACCGCCGCCCGCCCCTCCCCGAGCTGCTCCTCCACGCCGCGATCCGCTGCCTCGACGGCCTCGCCGGCAGCGAGGAGCCCGCCGATGCCCGCGCGCTGGGCGCCCTCTGCCGGGGCGTGGCCGCGCGGGCCGCGGCCGCCGCCGGCGAAGCGGACGACCTCTCGGTCGGCCACATGGTGATCCCCGACCGCCTGCGGCTCGCCCTGCGCGCGCTCGCCGACCACGCGAGCCCGCTGATGCGCGGCGCGGCGGTCGGGTCCGCCCTGGTGCTCGAAGACGTGACGCCCGAGGCGGTCGCCGCGGTGCTGGGCGGCCTCGGCCTCGCCGCGGGGGAGCCCGAGGCGAACGACCGCCTCAGCGGCTGGCTCGTGGGCCTGGTCAGCGCGGCCGAGATCATCTTCGAGGCCCATGCGCCCGTCTTGGCCGCCGCCCGCGCGCTCGTGGAGGGGGACCCCGACGGGCGCTTCCTGTCGCTGCTGCTGCCGCTGCGGGTCGGCTTCGGCGGCCTCAGCGCGCCGGCCCGGGAGCGCCTGCTGCGCCAGCTGGCCCCGGCCTTGGGCGGCTGGTCGGGGCCCCGCTCCAGCCTCGCGGTCCTCGAGCACAGCCCAGCGACGCTGTTGGCGATGGCGCGGGCCGAGCGCGCGGCGCGGGCGGCGCTGGTGGACCTCGCCTTGCCCGAGCCGCTCGTCTGGAGCGAGGACGCCACCGCGGCGCCCCAGCGCGCCCCGGCCCCCGTCGAGGGGATCCCTCCGCTTGAGCGGTGGCGGATGGTGCTCGCCCAGCAGCGCCGGCGGCTGAGCCCGATGGCCCGGCGCCTGATGCGGGGCGTCGACGGCGCCCTCCCGCGGGGTGAGGGCGGCGGCGATCTGGGCGGCGACGAGCCCAGCTTCCCGACCGCGCGCGAGTGGGCCGAGGAGCTCAGCGCCCTGTTCGGCGAGCGGGTGCGGGAAGAGGTCCTCGGCCGCGCGGCCGCCGCGGGCCTCCCCGCCGCGGCGCTGGAGCTCGATCCCGAGCAGGTCCGCCCGAGCGTCGAGCTCCTCGCCGCGGTCCTGCAGCTGCGGGGCGGCATGCCCGAGGCCGACCGGGCCCGGCTCCGCGCCCTCGCCCGGCGCATCACCGAGCAGCTCGTCGAGGCCCTCGCGGTCCGCGCACAGCCGGCGCTCAGCGGCCTGCTGAGCCAGCGGCGGACGCGGCACCGCACCGACCGGGTCGACCTGCCCGGGGTCATCCGGTCGAACCTGCACACGGCCCGCCAAAGCGAAGACGGCACCTGGCGGCTCGCCCCCGAGCGGGTGCTGTTCCGCCGACGCAGCCGCCGGAGCATGGACTGGCGGGTCATCCTCGTCGTCGACACCTCGGGCTCGATGGAGGCCTCGGTCATCTACGCCGCGATGATGGCGGCGATCATCGGCGGGCTGCCGGCGGTCGAGGTGAGCTTCTTGGCCTTCAGCACCGAGGTCATCGACCTCAGCGCCCACTGCGACGACCCGCTGGCGCTGCTGCTCGAGGTGCATGTGGGCGGCGGCACCGACATCGGCAAGGCGCTGGCCTACGCCCGCCGGCTGGTCCGGACCCCCTCCCGGACCCTCGTGGTCGTGGTCTCCGACTTTGAGGAGGGCGGTCGACCGGGGCGCCTCGTGCACGAGGTGCGCAGCCTCACCGGCGCAGGGGTCACCTGCCTCGGGCTCGCCGCCCTCGATGACCGCGCGGCCCCTCGCTACAGCGTCCCCATCGCCGAGATGGTGAAGGAGGCGGGGATGCCGGTCGCGGCCCTCAGCCCGCTTGAGCTCGCCCGCTGGGTGGCGGAGCAGCTCCGATGAGCCGCCCGCTGCTTCACCCCGATCTGCTCCGGGCCCTGCGCGAGGGCGCGCCGCCGCGCGCCCAGAAGCGCGTCGACCTCGAGCCCGCGCTGGCCGAGGCCTGGACCTGGCGGCCGGGGCCGCCCCTGACCGTCGAGACCGACGGCGGCGAGACCGTCACGCTCGACGCGGTCGACGGCGCGCTCTCGGCCCCGGGCCAGCTGCGCTGCACCTGTCCGATCGGGCCGCGCTGCCTGCATGTCTTGGCCGTCGCCTGCGCGCTCCCGGTGCGCGACGCGCAGCAGCCTGCGGCGGCCGAGGCCCCGCCGGCGCGCCCGCCAGTGGTGGGCGCCGCGCCCGAGCCCCCGCCGGTCGCTGTCGCGCCTCCGCCGCCGGCCGCTGGGGCAGGGCGCCCCGCGGCCCGCCCCGGCTTGCGGGACGAGCTCACTGCGCTGGTCCCGTCCCGGGCCGCCCGCCGCCTCGACGCCGAGCCGACCCTCGCCGAGAGCTGGGCGTGGACCGGTGACCTGGCCGGCGCGCGCGTCACCACAGACGGCGGCGAGGTCGTCGAGCTGGCCGCCGAGGGCGGCGTGGTGCGGCGCCTCGACCAGCTCCGCTGCAGCTGCGCGCTCGGGCCCCGCTGCCTGCACGCGCTCGCGGCGGTCCGCGCCCTGCCTGTCGAGGGGGCCCCCGCCGCCGCTCCGTCCGCCGCCGCTCCGTCCGCCCCGGCGGACCTCGCGCCCGCGCCAGCGGGGGCGCCCTCCGCCCCACCGGCGGGGACCGGCGCGCCGGTGGCGTCCACTTCGGGCGCAGCCCCCGCCTCGTCTGCGCCCGTGCCGGTCGCGGTCGATCCGCCCTTGGCGCCCAGCGCGGCCCGGACGGTCGCCCGCCTCCAGGCCGCGGTCGAGCCGCTGCTCGCCGAGGGGCTGTTGGGGGCCTCTGACGGCACGGTCGCCGCCCTGCGCCGGGCGATCTACGCCGCGCGGGTCGAGGGCCTGTACCGGCTCGCCCGCGCGGGCGCCGCGGTGCTGCGGGCCGGGGGCGCGCTGCGCAAGGGGCGCCAGCCGGGCGCCTCGGTCATCGAGCTGATGCTCGAGCTGCTGCTCACCGCGCACGAGCTCGACCGGCGCGGCGCCGCGCCGGCCTGGGTGGGCGAGGGGAGGCGGGCCTACCGCCCCGCCGGCCAGCTGCGCTTGACCGGCTTGTTCTGCGAGCCCGTGTACACCGGCGAGGGCGAGACCGCTGAGAACGGCGTTGTCAGCTGGCTCGTGACCCGGGATGGCCGGCTGCTGCGCTCGGGCGACGTCCGCCCGGGGCGGCCCGACCGCATCCGGCGCACCTACGGGATGGGGGTCCTGCTCGAAGGCCTGAGCATGAGCCACCAAGAGCTCTGCCGGGCCGGCCTGTTCGTGCGGGACGCCAGCGTGTCCGACGACGGGAGGGTCAGCAGCGGCCGGGGCAGCGCCGCGGTCCGCGCGGCGGGCGCATCCTGGCGAGAAGGACCCGCTGGAGGCCGCTTCGACGTTCCGGCGGACCATCAGCTCCGCCAGGCGCGAGCGGACGACGCGGGGGAGCCGCTGCTGTTCCTCCGCGGGCGGGTGGTCGGCACCGACGGCGACGCGGTGTACGCCGAGCTGGTGGGCGGGATCGGGGTGCGCATCGTGCCGCCTGAGGGCGCCGGCCCGGTCGCCCTCGACAACCTGCGCATGCTGGTCCGGGCGCCGCCCCACCCGCTGCTCCTCATCGGCCGGGCGCTGCCGGGGCTGGTGCCGACGCTGCGCCTGCTCGCGCTCGCCGGAGACGACGGCGCGGCCCTCGCGCTGCCGCCCGCATGGGAAGGCAAGTGCAACATCGCCTTTGACGCGCTGCAGGCGGGGATGCTCGGCATCGAGCGGGCCGCGGTGCAGACCCCTCCGCTGGATGAGCGGGTCGACGACCCGCTGGAGCCGCTGCGGCAGCGCGCCCAAGCCCTGGTCCTGAGCGGACGGCTCGGCCTGCCCGCCGCCGCCGTCGGCACGGTGGGCCGGGAGCGGGCGGGGCTCGACGCAGTGGGCCTGGGCGCGGCCGCGGCGGCCCTCGGCGGCGTCCTGGCTGCGCGCTTCGTCCCTGGCGCGCCTGAGCCCATGCGGGCGGCGCTGCTGCGGCTGCTGGTGGTGGAGCGGGCCTGCCGGCTCGACCTCGAGGCCTCGCGCTGGGCGGCGCCTTGAGGGGGGGCGATCCCCGGGTATAGTGTGCAGGAGCCTTCTCCCCACACCCGCGCGCCGTCGGCGCGACCCCGGAGGAATCGATGCGCACCCACCTTCTGCTCCCGCTGTCCCTCACCATCCTCATGGCCTGCTCGGACGAGAAGGCGGGCGGGGATGACACCGCGGGCGCAGGTGACGAGGGCGGGGGCGCCGAGGGGGCCGACGGCACGGATGGGACGGACGGGACCGACGGCACGGATGGGACGGACGGGACCGACGGCACCGATGGTACGGATGGCACGGACGGGACCGATGGTACGGACGGGACCGACGGCACGGATGGTACGGACGGGACCGATGGCGCGGACGGGACCGACGGCACGGACGGCGCCGACGGCACGGACGGGACCGATGGTGGCACCCCCGAAAACTTCGCCCTCAACGGCAACTGGGCGGACTCGGCGGGCGGCGACCACTCGATCTCGAACACGACCTGGAGCTCGTACCTGGGCAGCCAGATCGTGAACATCAGCATCTTCGACAACGCGACCCGCTTCGCGGTCGGCCAGAACGACCCGGCGTCGGCCTTCAACCCGGGGGCCTGGTCGCGCTTCGACTGGACCAAGGACGGCGCGGACAACAAGTTTTTCTGCCTGACCAGCGGGGCGTCGGCCAGCGAGGCCGAGGCCCTGGCGCTCACCCCCGCCGACGGCGCGGATCTGATGAACGGCTGCAACGGCATGGCCTGGATCGGGCTCATCCCCGCCGCTCCGCCGCCGAGCATCGAGATCGCCGGCCTCTATGACGGCAGCGATGGCTTCCTCCACGACATCCGCTCGACCGAGTGGATCATCGACAGCAGCTTCGCCTTCCGCCTGACGACCATCGAGAACAGCGCCAACTTCGCCATCGCGCAGAACATGCTCAGCAACCCGAGCGGCGGCGGCCTGTGGAGCCGCTTCGACTGGACCGTCGACACGGCGGGCGCGCTCTTCATGTGCCACACCGCGTCGACCGCGGCAGACGAGGGGGCTGCCTTCGGCGCCCCGCCGCCGGCCGCGGCCGAGCCGGCGGTCAGCGGCTGCAACGGCGCCGCCTGGGTGCGCCTGACCCCGGCCACCTGAGCGCGGGCGGCGCGCGGGTCCCCAACAGCGGACCGCGCCCGCTCCCCTGCGCCTCCTCCACGCGGCGCGCCCGCCGCCGGACCAGCCTCCCCCCACGTCGCCCGGGGGAGGCTCGCCGGCCCGGGCGCGCCGCTCGCCACATCCGGCCCCTCCGCCGCACATGACCGCCGCCCGCGCCCGCTGCCGGGTGTCCGCGCCGCCCGCGCCCGCAGCCGGGTGTCCGCGCCGCAGCGCCGCTCCTCTTGGCGGGGCCCCCCGCCTGGGCGCCCGCCGGTGGAGGGTCCGCGGGTGCGCCCGGCGCCCGCCGAGCCGACCTTGATCCGATCTGCGCGGGGGGCGGGTCACTGCGGAGCGGCAGGGGGCAGGGGGCCGGTTTCGCTGCGGCGTTCCCCGCGGACCGGGCCCGCCCAGCGGGGCGTGCCCCGGGGGATACCGGAGCCGTTGTGCGTATCAAGAGCGATACGGCGTATGGCAGAGCACACGGTTCGGCGCGCGGGCCCACACGTCGGCGGAGCGTTTTCAGCGCCTGGGCGGTCCCTGGGGCCTTGAGGCGACCTGGCACGGAGGTTGCATCAAGGGGGACGACACCCCCACCCGATGCCGCAGAGAGGAACCCATGACCGCCGCCCTCGCCTCCGCCCCCGCCGTCAGCCCATCCTCCCGCCAGGACATCATCCTCAAGTACTACCCGCTGGTGCGCATGATCGCCGGTCGGATGGCGCGCCGCCTCCCCCCCTCGGTGGACGCGGATGAGCTGGTGAATGTCGGCGTCATCGGCCTCATCGACGCCATCGACCGCTTCGACGAGACCCGTGGGGTGCCGTTCAAGTCCTACGCCGAGATCCGCATCCAGGGCGCGATGGTCGACAGCCTCCGCAGCGATGACTGGGTTCCCCGCTCGGTCCGCCGGAAGTTCAACAAGCTCGAGCAGTGCCGCACCAGCCTCACCCAAGAGCTCGGCCGCGAGCCCGCCCGCGACGAGATGATGGACCGCCTGGGCACCACCGAGGCCCAGTACGAGGCCCTGGTCAAGGACAGCCGCATCAGCCGCCTCATCTCGCTCGACGTCTCGGCGAACGAGGACGGCAGCACCCCCCTGGTCGAGACCGTCTCGCGCCACGAGGATGACGCCGCCGACGTCCTCTTCGACAAAGAGATGCGCCACGAGGTCGCCCACGCCGTCGAGTGCCTGCCCTCCAAGGAGCGCATCGCCGTCACGCTGTACTACATGCAGGGCATGACCCTGCGCGAGATCGGCACCCGCCTCGGCGTCACCGAGTCGCGCGCCTGCCAGCTCCGCGGCCAGGGCGTCAAGCGCCTGCAGTACCGCCTGCGCACCCTCACCGGCTGAGCCGCCGCGCGCCGGACCGCCCACGGATAGACGCCGCCGTGGAGCCGTCATGGACCTCGCGCCGTCTGCCGCCGCCCCCGTGCCCCTCGAGTCGCCGCCCTGCCTCTTGTGCGGCGGGGCCGACTTCGCGGTCGAGCTTGAAGGTGTGCGCGACCTCGTCTGGCGCAAGCCCGGCGCCTTCCAGCTCGCCCGGTGCCGCGCCTGCGGCCTCGTGATGACCCGCCCCCGGCCCACCGCTGCGGGGCTGAACTTTTACTACGCCGGGGCCTACTCGGCGGGCGGCGAGGGCACCGACGCGGTCGACATGGCCGGGTTCTACACCGGCTTCTTCGGCCGCCTGCTCAACCGCTACCGGCTGGTGACGATCGAGAAGGTGCACAAGCTGGGCGCAGACGACCACCTGCTCGACGTGGGCTGCAGCCAGGGCTTTTTCCTCGACACGGCCCACGCCGCCGCCGGCTGCGCCGTCTCCGGCATCGATCTCGACGCGGGCAGCATCCGCCTCGCCGAGGCCCGGGGCGGCGCGCCCGCGGGCTACACCGTCGGCCGGCTGGTCGACGACCCGCTCGCCGCGCAGAGCGTGAGCGTCGTCACCTTCTTCGAGTGCCTCGAGCACGACCCGGACCCGGTGCGGACCCTGACCGCGGCGCGGCGGGTGCTGCGCCCCGGCGGCTTGGTCGTCGTCGAGGTCCCCAACTGGCGCAGCCTGTGGCGCATCACGCTCGGGCGCTGGTGGATGCCGCTGCTCTGCCCGCAGCACCTCGTGCACTTCACGCCCGACACGCTGCGGGCCACGCTGCGCGCCGCGGGTTTTGAGACCGTGCACCACCAGACGATGCTCTTCCCCATCGAGCTCGTGACCTCGGTTGCCCTGTGGCTCGGGACCCTCATCGGCCCGAAGGCCCGCGACCCGGGCCCCGGGCGGCGCCTCGTGGAGGCGATCGTCGGCCTGCACCTGCACCTGCTGTTTTGGACCGTCGAGGTGCCGGTGGCCTTCTGGAGCCGCGTCTTTGGCGTCGCGGGGCACCAGACCATCATCGGGCGGGCTCCCTCGGCCTGAGGAGGTCGCCGATCCGGACAGGCCCTGGGTCATGCCCGGCGCGCGTCGATCCGTTCGGAGGGGCGAGGGCGGCCCCGGCGCGGGCCGCCGCCGGAGGTCCGATGAGCCCATGCCGCACCGTCGGGGCGCTGTTCGCGCTCCAGATGCTCCTCCCCAGCGCTGCTCTCGCAGACGAGGGCGCGCCATCCACCGGTGGAGAGGCCGCGGAGCCGGCCGAGGGGGCGCCGCCGGCCGCGCTGCCCCCCGAGGCGCTGTCCACCGCGACCGCGCCGGCCCCCCTGGGCAAGCGGCAGCTCGACTGGCTCGAGCCCAAGCGCAGCCAGCTCGACCAGAACCCCTACGGCAGCACCGACTTCACCGCCTACACCCTTGAGCTCGGCGAGTGGCGGGTCGGCCTCGGCAGCGTCGGCGTGGGCGCCTTGCCGCGCACGCACCTCTCGGTCTCGCCGCCCCTCTACGCGCTGGGCATCGTGAACGGCGCCGCCAAGGTCAACCTCGTGCGCATCGGGCCCGTCGATCTGGCCTTGGGCGGCCAGGCCTACCGCCTCGGCATCGGCGAGTTCTCGGGGCGGCAGCTCGGCGCCGGCGCGATGAGCTCGGTCCGCCTGACCGCGCCCTGGTCGCTGCACGTCGGCGGCCAGTACAACATGTTCTCGGCCACCGGCCTGCCCGATCTCAGCGACCCGCCGCTGCTGCTCGGCCTCGCGGCGCCCGACCTGGCCAACTACCAAGAGCAGGTCTCGGGCGTGGTCGGCGGCGCCCCGCTGGACGTCACCGCCCGCTCGGTGACCATGAAGGTGGCCACCGACGTGCGCTTCAACCGGCGGGACAGCCTCGTGCTGCAGGCCTCGGGCATGG
The DNA here is from genome assembly GCA_046051725.1 of Pseudomonadota bacterium. Lineage (GTDB taxonomy): Bacteria > Myxococcota_A > UBA796 > UBA796 > UBA2385 > JAEUKK01. The sequence goes on from JBJONS010000225.1 coordinate 11,200, forward strand.
TCTGGAGCGAGGTGGACTCCGAGGTCTCGGCCGAGCAGCTGCCCCCGCTCATGAACCTCGACAAGGCGCTGGCCGGCTCGAGCTCGACGCCGCTGCGGGACAGCTACGTCGCCAGCCTCGCCTGGCAGTTCTCGTGGAAGCGGGCCGACCTGCGGGTGGGCGGCGGCGTCAGCTCGGTGCCCGGCGCTTGGCTGCTGCAGTCCACCGAGCTGGCCTGGCGCCTCGGCGGGCCGACCCGGTCGAGCGAGCGGCGGATGCGCGCGACCTGGCGCGAGAACCGGCGCGACGCCCTGCGCGGCGGGTCCCGGCGGGGGGCCGACGACGGGCCGCGGGGCTGAGCGCGCCGCGCCGGCGCGCGGGCCAGCGCCCAGGGGGTTCTGCGCAAAACGGCCCGCTTGACGTCACCCCCGAGCGTCGCGGGCCCCGCGCACGCCGCCGGCGCCCTCTGGTAGGCTTCGCGGATGCTGCGCGACGCCCCGCTCCCGCCCCGCCACCCGCGCTGGATCGCGGGCCCGCTGCTCGTGGCCCTCTGCCTCGGGCCCTCCCGCGCCGCCGCCGGGGACGATCCCGCGCCCGTGCAGGTCCACGAGGTCGCCGCCGCGCCGGCGGGCCCCCCTCCGCCCCCTCCGCTGTGGGTGCGGGTCGCGCCCGCGCCGCCGGCCGCCGCCGCGCCGCCGGCCCCGCCTGCGCTGGGCCTCGCGGTCCCGGCCGCCGCCGCGGCCCCGCCCCGCCTTGGTCCGCCGCTGCCCGCGGTCGCCGATCCGCTGCTGGTCAACGAGGTCGCGCGCTTGGCCCCTGCTGTCCCGGCGCCCGCGCCCGCCGGGCCTGCCCCCATCCCGCCCGGCCCGGGCGCCGGTCCGCCGCCCCCGGCGCAGGCGGTGGCCGCCCCGCCGGTGGTGGTCCGGGACGAGGAGCGCCCTCCGTCTCCGCCGCGCGCAGCGCGCAGCCCGCCGGCGGGCGGCGACGCGGCGCCCGAGGTCTACAACGCCGTGGTGCTCCGCTGGGGCGAGGCCCGGGTGGGCCCCGCGGTGCAGGCGCTTGGGCTGCTGCCCCGGGTCGAGCTGGGGACCGCGGCCGGCGCCCTGGCGGTGGGCATCTACCCCGTCTGGGGCGCTGTTCAGGTGGTGGACCGGCCGGTGGTGGACCTCAGCCTGCGGGCCGCCGGGGTCTGGTCGTCGCCGGGCCTCGTGGTCCGCGGCCAGCGCCTCGGCGGCGCCCTCTCGCTGCGCCCCCCGGGGCCGCTCGAGCTCGGGATCGCCGTCGAGCGCGGCAGCGTGGCGGTCCAGGGCCTCCCGGCCGACGGCAGCCCGCTCGGACGGCTGACGGTGAGCGAGGGCGAGGTCAGCCGGCGCATCTCGCGCGAGATCGAGCGGCAGCGCGAGGGGGCCAGCGCGGCCCTGGTCGACCCGACCATCGACGCGCGCCTCGCCGCCGCCGCGACCACGGTGCAGCTCGGCCTCGGGCTGCACCTCGGGCCGCGCCACCAAGTGCTGCTGCTGGCTGAGGGCGCGCCCCAGCTCGCGGTGGATGGGCGGGCCGCGCTGGTCGCGGTCGGCTACGCCCGCCTCATCGACATCCCCGGCGAGGTGAGCGCGGCGCTGCCGCAGACGGCGTCAGGCGCCGCGGCGCTGAGGCAGACCGCGGCGGCGGCCCTCGCCTACCAGTGGGACCGGGACGCCCTCCGCGTGCGGATCGGCGCCGGGGTCGGCGGCCTCGGCGGCTTCGGCTGGCTCCCCCGCGCCGTCGAGCTCAGCTGGAGGCCCGGCCCGCCGCGGCGCGGCCGCGAAGGCTGATCGGCGCGCCGGCGCCGCGGCGGCCGCAGCGCTGGTCGGGTCGCGCCCTCAAGGCGCTGCGACAGCCTGCTGCTGCTGCTGCTGCTGCTGCTTTTGCTCCCCGAGCTCCTCACAGATCCACTCCGAGAGGGCCTGCTGGCGACCGGAGAACTCCGGCGTGCTGGCCCCGTCGAACTCCAGCCCCACCAGCACCTGCCGGTCGCCGTCGGCTTGCACGTTGCGGACCCGGCCGATGAAGAAGAGGGGCGCTTCGCCGCCGAGCGACAGGGCGAGGTGCAGGCGGGTGCCCCAGGCCGAGAAGCGGTCCTGCTCGATGGGAAGCAGCAGCCGCACGCCGGTCTCGGACATGTCGACCACCTCGGCCGAGATCGGGCGCCCGTCGGGCTGGCGGCGCACGCCGGCGCTGACCCCGGCTGCGGCCCGCGGCTGGACCCGGGGGCTGCGGCGCTGGTTGACCAGCTCGCGCAGCGGCAGGGGGAGGTCCTCGGCCCGGATCGGCTCGGCGAAGCTGAGGCGCAGGCGCACCGACTCTTCGCTGGCGCCGCGCACGCTCAGGCACCGCACGTCGAAGAGCCCCGGCTCGGCCATGCCCCGCATCGCCAGCCCGACGCGGGCCCGCATGCCCGGGGCGAGGTCCGGCTGCTCGCTGGTCGGCACGTCGATCACGAGGTGCGCGGCCGACAGGTCGATGAGCTTGCCGGGCATGGGGCGCCCGGCGACGGCGACCGCGACGGTGATCCGCCCGCTGATCGCGGCGACCCGCTCGCGCCGCTGCAGCGAGGAGAGGTCGGCCTCGGCCTCCAGCTCGTCGATCCGGCGCGAGAAGCTCCGGGCCTTGGCCTCGAGCGCCGCGGCGGCCTGGCGCTCTTCGTGCACGCGAAGCTCGGCGCTGGCGAGCAGGGCGTCCAGCGCCGCGTCTCCGCTGCGCCAGCCCTCGGCGCCCCGCCGCCGGCCGAGCTGCGCGGCCGCCTGGTGGAGGGCCCGCGTCCTCCGCTGGCCGAGCACCGCCACGGCGGCCACCGCGAGGGTCGCGCCGCCGAGCACGAGCGCGCCGAGGACCGGCTGCAGCGCCGCGGCTTCCGGACCGCCCGCGCCCAAGCGGAGGACCGCGAGCAGGCCCGTCGCGCCCAGGGTCGCGGCGGCCGCGATCACCTGCTGGAGCACCGGGGAGCCGCCGCCGGAGCGGGGTGGCGCCGCCTCGTCGATGGAGGCGGCTGGGGCGACGGAGGCGGGGGTGTCGGCGGTGGAGGACATGACAGACCCGGGGTGTGACCACGGGGGGCGCGGAACCGCTCCGCGCCGCGGGTCCGGCGGGGGCCGGCGCCGTGGGCTCTCCGCAGGTTCACGGACCGGGGCCCGCCGGGCTTGAGGGCCGCGCGGAGCTCCGCGTGCGATCAGCGCCCGCTGTCTGAGCCGCCTGCGCAGGTCCACACCTCAGCGCAGTCTTCTTCGACCTCACCCTCGTACCAGTCCTCACAGCTGGCCTCGCGGATCGCGGCGAGGCAGGCCTCGGCCTCATCGGCGTCGAAGGCGCAGCCGGCGGCGTCGTTGGCCTCGCTCTCGGTCTCTTTGTCCTCTTGCACGCTGGTCTCGCAGTCGTCCTTGTCGCGGAACTCGGACTCGTAGGCGCCGAGCGCGCAGCTGCGCTGCTGATCGCACCAGAGGGGCGCGTACTGCGCCGCGAAGTCCTCTTGGGTGACGGCGCCGCCGCAGGCGGCGAGCAGCAGGGCGGGGAGGAGGGCGAGGCGGGGGAAGGTGCGGGCCATGGGAGCTCCGGGGCGGGGTGCCAGGGGAGGGGCCGCGCGGCGCGCGGCGGCCAGCGGTCAGGCGGGGCCGAGGATGGCCCTTGACGCCGGCGGAGGGGAGGAGGGGCTGCAACACCGGGAGGTGTCGGCTGCGCCACCGTCTCTGCGGCGCGTAACCTGCGCGCTACGGCGCCTGCCCGCCGCCCGCAGCGGCGGTGTCGAGCCAGATGGTCACCGGCCCGTCGTTGACCAGCCCGACCTCCATGTGGGCGCCAAAGCGCCCGCGCTGCACCTCCTCCACCCCCGCGGCGGCCAGCGCGGCGCAGAAGGCGGCGTAGAGGGGCTCGGCCAGCTCGGGGCGGGCGGCCTCGGTGAAGGCCGGGCGCCGGCCGCGGCGGGTGTCGGCGAAGAGGGTGAACTGGCTCACCACCAGGGCGCCCCCGCGGGCCTGCAGCAGGCTCTGATCGAAGCGGCCGCGGTCGTCCGAGAAGATCCGCATGTTGACGATCTTCTCGGCCAGCTCTCGCCCCGTCTGGACGGTGTCGGTGGGGCCGACCCCGAGCAGGATGAGCAGCCCGGGGCCGATCTCGCCGACGCGCTGGCGTTGATCCCCCTCCACCACGTCGACCGAGGCCCCCCGGACCCGCTGCAGCACGGCGCGCATCCGCGCTCCACCTGGGGCGCGTGGGCGGACGCCGCTGCGGCGCCGGCCGCAGGGCACCCCGTCCTCCCCGCGACCCGCGCCTCATATCGTCCGGCGCAGACCCCAGGCGGCCCAGGCCAGCGCCGCGGCGCAGCCCAGGGCCAGCGCGGCGGTCGCCGGGGCGCGGGCCCGGCTGGCCGCCGTCACCCGGTCGCCGAGCAGGGCGCCGAGCACCGCGCCGCCGACCAGGCCGCCGACGTGGGCCGCCTGGTCGATCACCGGGACGATGAGGCCCACCGGCAGGTTGAACAGGATCGAGATGAGGAGGTGCTTGCGGAGGTGGCGTCGCACGTCATCGGGCAGCTCGTCGCCGTGGCGGAGCACGAAGACCAGCGCCGCGCCGAGCAGGCCGAAGATCCCGCCGCTCGCGCCGACGCTGACCGGGGTGGCGGCGAGCAGCCAAGACGCGGCCGCGCCGCTGACCCCGCTCCACAAGAACACCGTGAACATGCGGGTCGCGCCGAGCATGGCCTCGACCAGGCGCCCGACCAGCAGCAGGCCCACCACGTTGAGCGCGAGGTGCAGCAGGTTGGTGTGCAAGAACACCGCGCTGACCAGCCGCCAGAGCTCCCCCTCGTCGACCCGGCTGGTCTTCATGCCGCCGACCCGGGTCAGCAGCCGGGCCCCGCGCCCGCCGAGCAGGGCGGTGCCGGCGTCGACCGCGCCGCGGGACGCGCGGAAGACGCCGACCTGCACGTGCACCCCGACCAGGGCGATCGCCAGCGTGGCCGTGGCCCAGGCCCGCCACATGCGGGCGGCGAGGCGGTCGGCGAGCTGCTCGCGCGGGTCCTCGGCGGGCGGCGGCAGGCTCATGGCTGGCCCGCCCCAGGGTCGGGGACGACGTGCAGCTGCACCTCTTCGGCGGGGCCGGGCCGCCAGCCCAGCGGCTGCGCGCCGATGGTCTCGCTGTAGAGCCCCACGCCGAGCGGCGCGTCCACCACCCGCAGCGCCGCGGCGCCGAAGGTCCGCCGCGGGCCCGGCTCGAGCCCGGCGGGCAGGGCCGCCGGTGAGCTGTGGGTCGGGGCGGCGAGGGTCGCCCCAGGGGGCAGGGCCGAGGCGCCGTCCCAGAAGGTCCAGCCCCGCTGCCGCAGCCGCCACCGGAAGGTCCACTCGCCGGTGAAGCGCCCCGGGAGGGCGCGCGCGTCGGCCGCCCAGCGCGCCCCCTCGTCGGCGGCCTCGGCGAGGGTGCGCTCGGCGGCGCCGATCCCGAGGCCGAGCAGCAGCTGCAGCCCGACCGCCGCCCAGCCCGCCGCGGCGGCGGCCGGCAGCCCCGCGCCGGCGCGCCCGAGCAGCAGCGCGAGCGGCGCCACCGCCCCGGCGAGGTAGCGGGGCGCGACGTAGTTGTGGCCGATCAGCACGCCGATCACGACGAGCAGGGCCCACTGGGCCAGCAGGCGGTCGGGCCGCGCCTGCGCCCGCGACAGGGCGGCGCCGAGCAGGCTGCAGAGCGCGCCTCCGGCTGCCGCCCAGACGAGGACCTGCACCACCAGCGGCCCCTCGCTCCCCTCGGGCAGGCCGATCACGCAGGCGAGCCCGCCGAGCAGCGCGCCGGCGCCCCACTGTCGGGCGGGGGCCACCCAGAGCAGCGGCAGGGGGAGGAGGGCCAGCGGCAGGCGGCTGAGCAGGCCGAGCGCGCGGCCCGGCAACGGACCGCGGGGCAGCTCGCCGGCCCGCGACAAGACCTCGACCAAATGGGGCCGCCCGTAGCTGAGCCACAGGTAGCCCTCGACCAGCAGAAACAGCCCCAGCCCGCTCATCACGAAGGGGGCCAGCAGCGGGCGGCCGGGCCGGCGGGCGTCGGCCAGCAGGGCCAGCCCGACCAGGCCGGCCGGGTACTTGGTCAGCGTCGCCGCGGCGAGCAGGGCCCCCGCGCCGGCCCCCCAGCGCCAGCGCGCGCCGGCCTCCTCGGTCTCGCGCCCCTCGATCCAGCTGGTCGCGGCGGCCGTCGCCAGCGCCGTGGCCATCAGATCGGGCATCAGCCCGCGCTGCAGCACCAGCAGGCTGACCGGCGCGGTGAGCCAGGCGGCGGCGCTCAGCGCGGGCCGCGGGCTCCAGCGCTCGCAGAGGCGGCCGACCGCCCAGCCCCAGAGGCCCGCCCAGGGCATCGCCAGCGCGACCTTGAGCGGCCAGATGAGCGCGGGGCCCGGCTCGGGGCCGCCGAAGGCGCCGCCGACCACGCGCAGCCAGCCGGCCACCCAGAGCAAAAAGCCCGGCGGGTGGGCATAGACGAAGGCGTCGGGCTCCCGGCTGCTGCCCCAGGGCGGCCAGGGGCGCCACCAGTCGTAGGGGCGCAGCGGGTCGAGGGCGGCGCCGATCTCGAGGTAGCTCTCTTCGTCGAGCACCGGGAGCGGCCCGCTGAGGACCAAGACGGCCAGCGCGCAGGCCAGCGCCAGCAGGAAGCGCGGCCGGAGGGGGCCCGCCGCCCAGGCCCCGGCCTCAGACGGCGACGCCAAAGTCCCGCAGGGCCGCGTTGAGCGAGGTCTTCTGGTCGGTGGACGCGCTGCGGTGGCCGATGATCAGCGCGCAGGGCACGCCATACTCACCGGCCGGGAAGCGCTTGGGCCGGGTGCCGGGGATGACGACCGCCCGCGGCGGCACCTCGCCCTTGAGCACGCGCTCTTCGGGGCCGGTCACGTCGATGATCGCCGTCGAGCTGGTCAGCACGACGTTGGCGCCGAGCACGGCCTCTGCGCCGACCCGGACGCCTTCGACCACGATGGCCCGGCTGCCGATGAACGCGCCGTCCTCGATGATGACCGGGCGCCGGCCGGGGGGCTCGAGCACCCCGCCGATGCCGACCCCACCCGAGAGGTGGACCCCGCGGCCGATCTGGGCGCAGCTGCCCACGGTGGCCCAGGTGTCGACCATGGTGCCCGCGCCGACCCAGGCGCCGAGGTTGACGTAGCCGGGCATCACCACGCAGCCAGGCTGGACGTGCGCCCCGTAGCGGATCACCCCGGGGGGCACGAGGCGCACGCCCTGGGCGGCGAGCTCGCGCTTGAGCGGGATCTTGTCGTGGTACTCGTAGGGGCCGAGCGTGTGCGTCTCCATCCCCTGCACCCGAAAGTACAGGAGGATCGCCTGCATCAGCCATGCCTCGGTGGTCCAGCCCCCCGCGCCATCCGGCGAGGCGACCCGCAGGCGGCCCTTGTCGAGGTGCTCGAGCACGGCCCGCACGGCGTCGGCGTCGACCTGCGCGCCGGGGACGGCGCTGGCGGTGATCGCGGCCTGCAGCGCGGCGGTGTCGGCGGGGGGCTCAAGCTCGGTCGGGGTGGTCATCACAGCTCCTGCGCGGCGGCCGGCGTTCTACAGCAGCGCCCGCCAAGCGGCCACCGCCGCGGCGCACTCGGCGACGGTCGGCACCATGGCGAGGCGCAGCCAGCCGGCGCCGGCGGGGGTGAGGCCGAGCATGGCGCCGGGGCTGACCACGATGCCCGCCTCGAGCAGGCGCTCGGCGTAGGCCCGGTCGTCGCCGCCGCCCGGCACGCGCAGCCAGAGGTAGATGGTCGCCTCTTCGCCGATGAAGGTCCAGCCCTGCTCGCGGAAGAAGTGGACCAAGACGCGCTTCTTCTCGTCGAACAGGCGCCGGCGGGCCGCGACGTGGGCGTCGTCGGCCCAGGCGACGGCGGCGGCGGTGTTCACGAAGTCCTGAGGCGCGAGGCCGGGGTTCGCGCGCAGCTCTTTGGTGCGGGCGATGACCGTGGGGTCGCCGGCCAAGAAGCCGCTGCGGTAGCCGGTCATACCGGAGCGCTTCGACAGGCTGTGCAGCGCGAGCACGCCCTGCTGGCTGATCTCGAGCACCGAGTGGGGCGGCTCGGCGCCCTCGGTGTAGAGGTCGACGTAGGTCTCGTCGGACATCAACAGGATGTCGTAGCGGTGGCAGAGCTCGACGGTGCGGGCGAGGTCGTCGAGGTGGGTGACCGCGCCGCTCGGGTTGTGCGGGCTGTTGATCCACAGCAGGCGGCAGCGCTCGAGGAGGGCGGGCGGCAGCAGCCAGGGCCGGAAGACGTGGTCGCCGTCGAGGGGGACCGGATGGGCCTCGCCGCCGGCGAAGAGCGCGCCGCGCTCGTAGGCGGGGTAGCCGGGATCGGGGAACAGCACGACCTTGTCATCGGCCTGCGGGTCAATCACGAGCAGGGGCGCGTGGAACACCGCCTCTTTGCTGCCCGAGGTCGGCAGGATGGCCGTCTTGGGGTCGACCCGCACGCCAAACCGTCGCAACAGGTAGGCGGAGATGGCGTCCCGCACGTCACTTCGACCGGTGACCGAGGGGTAGGGGCAGCTCGGCTCGACCGCCGAGAGCATCGCCTCGCGGATGAAGTCGGGCGTCGGCTCGACCGGGTCGCCCTTGGCGAAGTCGAAGACCGGGCGGCCTGCGGCGAGCAGGGCGGCCTTGCGCCGGTCCAGCTCGACGAAGGGGTAGGTCGGCAGCTGGTCGAGGATGGGGTTGTAGCGGGGCATGGGGGGTCTCGGGGCGGCGGGCCCGGCAGTCTACCCCCGCGCGGCGCCGAGGCCCGGACAAGGGCGTGGGCCGGCGCATCACGCCGCGGCCGGCGCGGGGTGCAGGCGGCGCGGGCCGCAGAATAGGGGGCCCGACCCTCGGAGGTCTCCTTGCTCCTGTTGCTCGCGCTCGCTGGCTGTGCCCCCCTCGCCGACCACTACGGCGCCCCCGCCGATCCCGCCGACCACGGCGAGGTCGTGTTCACGGTGCCTGGCGGCTCCAGCGCCCGCGGGCTGGCCCCGCGGCTCGAAGAGGCCGGGCTGGTCGGCGCCGCCGACGACTACGTCATGTGGCTGCGGCTGACCGACGCGGGCGGCTGCATCAAGGCCGGCCGCCACAAGCTCCGGCCGGACATGGACGCCGCGACCCTCACCGACGCGCTCTGCGGCGTACCCCTGCCCGAGGACATCCCGTTCACCATCGTCGAGGGCTGGCGGATCAAAGAGATCGACGAGGCCCTCACCAAGAACGGCTGGATCAAGGCCGGTGAGTACGCGAAGCTGGCGGCCCAGCCCGGCCAGTTCACCGCGCCCTTCGGTCTGCCCGAGGCCTCGCTCGAAGGCTATCTTTTCCCCGAGACCTACATGGTGATCCCCGACAAGTGGGACACCAAGGCCTTCATCCAGCGCCAGATCGACATGCTGGCCGAGCGCTTCTATACGCCCAACGCTGGCGACATCAAGGCGAGCAAGCGCAGCTTCAGCGAGCTGGTCATCATGGCCAGCATGCTCGAGCGCGAAGAGCCCAAGCCCAGCCAGCGGCCGATGGTCGCCGGCATCCTCTGGAAGCGCATCGACGCGGGCTGGAACCTCGGGGTGGACGCGACGAGCCGCTACACGTTGGACCAGTGGAACGACCGCAAGGCCTTCTTGAAAAAGCTGCGCGACCCCAACGACCCCTACAACAGCCGCCTGCGGCCGGGCCTGCCCCCGACCGCCATCGGCAACCCGTCCGTGCCGAGCCTCGAAGCGGCGCTGCGGCCGACCGAGAGCGAGTATTGGTACTACCTGCACGACGAAGGGGGGACCATTCATCCGAGCAAGGATGAGGCGGGGCATGAGGCGTATCGGAAGCAGTATAACGTATACTGATTTCGGCTTCGATAGCTGGCGTTTCATCGTTGCTTTCGGGAGCGGTTGGTGGGGGTTGTGCCAGTCTTGTGCGAGTCACCAGCTTGAGGGGGGCTCCCCCCGGGGAAGGCGTTCAGCATGGCCGAACGGAGGTCGTCTGCGCTGACCTGCCGGTAGAAGGCCATGGCGACCTCCGGTGAGTGGCCCGAGATGGCGGCGGCGACCGACGGGTCGGCGCCTGACCGGTAGAGCTGGGTCACGCCGTACCTGCGGAGGCCGTGGGGCGAGAACACCGCGACGCCGGCCTCGGCGCAGGCCGCCTTCAGGCGAAGCCCGAACTTCGTCCGAAGAAACTTCACGGTGAACAGGGGCTGGTCGGGCTCGGGCTGGGCGTCCGTGACCAGCATCCGGATGGCCTCGACCGCAGCGTCAACGAGCGGCACTGTGCGCGGGCCGGTCTTGCCGAAGACC
>JBJONS010000226.1:0-3737 GCA_046051725.1 Pseudomonadota bacterium
GGGCTGACCGTCGCCGGGCTCTGCGTCGACCGGCGCCTCAGCGCGCTCGCCCCGGCCGGTTCGATGAGCGAGCTGGCCCTCGAGCTGCGGCGCCGCCGGGGCGCCACCCTGGTCCTGGCGCTGGGCTTGGGCGCCTTGTGCGCGGCGGGGCCCGCCTTCTGGGCCCAGCTCGGGGTGGCGCTGGTCCGCCTCGCCAAGGGGCTGCGCCTGCACACGCCGACCACCGCGCTGGACAAGGCGCCGCTGCAGCGGGCGGCGCCCCGGGCGGGCACCCCGCCGGCGGTGGGCGCGGACCTGCTGCCCGAGGCCGCCGGCGAGGCCCTGCTCGAGGCCGAGGCCGCCGTGCTCGGCCTTCGGGATCCGGTGCTGGCCGCTGCCCTCGGCGATCCGCTCGGCCCGCCGCTCGAGGCGGGGCTCGGCCGTTTTGACGCCGCGGCCCGCCTGCTCGCGGCCGCGTGGCGCCTGCACGGGCGGGTGGCGGCGGCGCGCAAGCGGGCCGACCCGGCGGCGGAGGGCGCGGCGGCGGCGGCCGTGCGCGTGCCGACCTCTGCGGCGCTCTACGCCGGAGAAGGCGGCGGGGTCGATGATCCGGCGGTCCGCCACGCCGCGGCCCAGGCCCTGCTCGCCGCCGAGGCCCCGCTGCTGGCGCCAGAGCTGAGCGCCCCGGCCCGGCCCCAAGACCCCGGCGCGGCGGTCGAGCTGCGGGCGCCCTGGGGCCTGCTCAGCCTGCGCCCGGCCGAGGGCGGCGGCGTGGATCGCTGGCTCATCGTCGGGCTCGGTGATCTGGTGAACACGGCCGAGCGGGTCGGCCGGGCCGGCATGGACAGCCTGCGCCGCGACAGCAGCCTGCCCGAGCTGGTGACCGCTGATCTGGGCACGCTGAACGAGGACGAGGACGAGGACACCGACCCGGGCGCGCGGGGCGGCGCGGCGCGGGCCGACGCCGCCGCAGACCCCTCGCTCGAGGCCGCAGACGCGGTGTCCGAGGCGCTCTCTGAGGCGCTGGGCGGCGACACGATCGGCCACGCGCCCGCGGGCCCCCGGCCGGTGCGCGCGCCGGCGGCCCGGTCGGCGGCGGTGGCCGACAGTCGGCGGCTGGTCTTCGAGGATGGCCACCTGCGGCACCTCCTCGTCGAGCGCATCATGGGCGAGGGCCTCAGCGCGCGGTCCTTGTGGCGGGGGCAGGCCCCGCGGATCGAGGCGCACGAGCGCCCGGCCTGGCAGTTGCTCCGCGCCGAGCTGGGCCCCGACGGCGCGGGAGAGATCGTCCTGGTGCGCGAGATCGCGGTCCTCCGCCCGCCCGAGCCGCCCGGCATGATCCAGCTCACCCGGCGGCTGCGGGTGGCGGGTGATCGGCCGGCGCTGCAGGTCGAGTGGGAGCTCATCAACCGCTCGCGCGAGCCGGTCGATCTGCGCCTGTTGGTCGAGCTGAACGTCAACCTCGACGGCAGGCGCGGCCCCGACCGCACGCTGCACACGCCGGGCGCGCCGGCCCGGGATCTGCTCGAGGTCGGCGAGGTCGACGAGGTCGCCGACATCGGCTTGCGCTTCGGCGATCTCGGCGCGCTGCTGCGGGTGCAGACCGCGCCGGCCTGCCGCCTGCTGCACCACCCCATCGAGGCGCCGGCGCTCCGGGATGGCGTCTGGCACGACGCTCTCCAGGGGGTGTGCCTCGGCCTCGACTTCGCCGTCTCGCTGTGGGGGGAGGAGAAGCAGCGCCGCAGCGCCACGGTCGAGCTGCTCCGCCGCGGCTGAGGGCGCCCGCGCCGGGGGCGGCGCGGCGATAGGGGCGGGCCTGTGGGAGGTCCTCATGCGCCAAGGCCCGGGTCGCTTCGTCATCGTGCTCCACGGCCACATGCCCTGGGTCCTCCACCACGGGCGGTGGCCCCACGGCGAGCACTGGCTGCTCGAGGCCGTGACCGGGGTCTACCTCCCCCTGCTCGGCGTGATCGACGAGCTGGCCGGCCACGGCGTGCCGGCGGGCCTGACGCTGGGCCTCACGCCGGTCCTGCTCGAGCAGCTGCGCCAGCCCGCGCTGATGGCGCTGGTGGACGCCTACCTCGACGACCGGCTGCAGCGGGCCCGGGCCGACCAGGGCGACCCCTCCACCGCCCGGGTCGCCGCCCACTGGGAGCGCGAGCTGCTCACCCTGCGCGACCGCTGGCTGGCCATCGATCGCGATCTGGTCGGCGCCTTCGCCGGCCACGCCCGGGCGGGCCGCATCGAGCTGCTGTCGGGCTTCGCCGCCCACGGCTACGCGGCCTTGACCCGCCACGATCGCTGCATCGCCGCCCAGCTTCGGGTCGGCCTCGCGACCTCTGAGCGCCACCTCGGCCTGCGCCCGAGCGGCATCTGGCTGCCCGAGTGCAGCTTCCGCCCGACGGGGCCCTGGACCCCGCCGCTGCCCGGTTTTGGCGGCGAGGTGCTGCGGCCCGGCGTCGACCGCATCCTCGAAGACAACGGCGTGACGCACTTTGTGGTCGACTCGCACCTGTTCGCGAGCGCGCGCTCGGAGGGCGTGGTCGAGGGCGGGGACCCGGCGGCTGGCTTCCAAAAGGTGGGCTGGGAGGCCGCGAATCTCGAGGGGCACCGCGGCTGGCGCAGCGTGCTCGAGCCGCACCGGGTCGGCACCCACGGCGGGCCGAGCAACCTGGTCGCCTTTGCGCGGCACCCCGACGTCAGCGAGCAGGTCTGGCAGGCCGACGGAGGCTACCCGGGCGACGGGCGCTACCTTGAGTTCCACCGCCGCAAGGACGGGGATGGTCACCGCTACTGGCGGGTCACCGACCGCAAGACCGACCTCGGCGACAAGCAGCCCTACGATCCGGGCGCGGTGCCCGCGGCGACCTTCAGCCAGGCGGCGCACTTCGCCGAGATCGTGCGGGGCCGGCTCCGCGCCCACCGGGCCCACACCGGCCGCCCCGGCTGCGTCACCGCGCCCTTCGACGCCGAGCTGTTCGGGCACTGGTGGCACGAGGGGCCCGGCTTCTTGCGCGACCTGTTGCTGCGCCTGCACGCTGATCCCGACGTGCAGGTCCGCACCGCGGCCCAGGTGCTGCGCGAGGACCCGCCCGACAAGGTCGTCTGGCTGCCCGAGGGGAGCTGGGGCGCCGGCGGAGACCACCGGGTCTGGCTCAACGAGCAGACCAGCTGGATGTGGGAGGCGCTGTACCGGGCCGAAGACCGCTTCCTCGGCCTCAAGTGGCGCCTGGGCCGGCCCGGCGTGCCCGCGGCGGCCACCGAGCGGCTGACCGAGGCGGCCCGGGCCCTGCTGCTGGTCCAGGCGAGCGACTGGCCCTTCGTGGTCCGCACCGGCGGCGCGGTCGACTACGGCATCCGGCGCTTTTGCGGGCACCTCGACGACTTTGACGTGCTGTGCAACATCGCCGAGGATGAGGCCGCCGGCCGCAGCCCGAGCCCGGCCCTGCTCGCCGTGCGCGCGGCGGCCCTGGCCCGCGACCCGGTCTTCCCCGGGCTGCAGCTCTCGGCCTGGGACGGGGAGGGCTGAGCTGCGGAGTCCGACGGAGGCCGGGAGCGCCCCGCGGCGCCCGCAGCGGCGCGGGCGGGCCCAGGAGCTGCGCCCGGCGCGGAGGGCTCGCTGGCCCGGACCCGCTCCCCTTGCCGCGCCCTCACAGCCGGCGCCCGCCGACCGCGGATGGCCGCGCTACCATGCGGTCCGTCCCGGCGCGCCGCGCACGTCGGTCGGCCGCTCTGGCCGGGCCCCCTGCGCGCCGCCC
>JBJONS010000227.1:0-2917 GCA_046051725.1 Pseudomonadota bacterium
CAACACCGCCCCCACCATCCCCACCGCCGCCGCCTGCCCCCAGCCCGGCATGGCCGCAAAAGCCCCCAAGCCCCGCTCCCGCCAAGCCGTGGGCGTCGCGTGCAGCCCCACCGCCACCGCCAGCGCCGCCAAGCCCCACGGAGCCGCGCTCGTCGGCAGGGTCAGGCGCCCAAAGGCGCCAAAAGCCGCGCCTGCCCCATCCAAATCCTCAACGTGCAAGAACACGAGCCCCAGACAGATGGCGTGGAAGGTCGCGGCCATCAGCCCCAGCCGCCGCAGCCGACCGCCCCCATCCCGCGGCCCCCAGCGCCGCCAGGCCACCAGCAAGAGACCGTTGTACAGACCCCACAGCACAAAACGCCAGCCCGCCCCGTGCCACACCCCGCCGAGCAAGAAGGTCGTGGCCAGCGCCAGATCGGTGCGCGCCGGGCCCGCCCGCGAGCCGCCCAGCGGGATGTAGAGGTAATCTTTGAGCCAGGTCGACAGGCTGATGTGCCAGCGCCGCCAGTGCTCCATCGGGGTGGTCGACCAGAAGGGGCGGTTGAAGTTGGGCGCCAGGGTGTAGCCGAAGAGCAGGGCCGCGCCGATGGCCACGTCTGAGTAGCCCGAGAAGTCGCAGTAGACCTGAAAGTTCGCCGCCCACAGCGCCAAGAGGGCGTCGAGGGCGCCGCCCCGCCGGGGGTCTGAGAAGAAGGGCGCCACCACGCCGGCGTGCAGCACGTCGGCCAGCGCCACCTTCTTGGTCAGGCCCCAGAGGATGAGGCCGAGGCCGCGCCCGAAGTGCGCGAGGCCGTCGAGGGGGGCCCGCTGCAGCTGGGGGAGGAAGTCCGCCGCGCGCACGATCGGGCCCGCGACGAGCTGAGGGAAAAAGATGACATAGACGGCGAAGTCGAGCAGGCTGCGGGCGCGCTCGATGCGCCGCCAATAGAGGTCGATGATGTACGAGAGGGTCTGAAAAGTATAGAACGAGATCCCCACGGGCAGCTCGCCCGGCACCCGGGGCAGAGAGAGGGGCTGCCCGGCGAGGCCCGCCGCCACCTCGAGGTTCTCGAGGATGAAATTGCCATACTTGAAGGTGCCCAGCAGGCCCAGATCGGCGACGATACCCACCACCAGCCACAGCTTGCGCCGGCGGGGGTCATCGGCGGCGCTGAGCGCCAGCCCCACCCCATACTGGATGAGCGTGCTCGCCCCGATGAGCAGCAGGTACCAGGGCTGCCAGCAGCCATAGAAGAAGGCGCTGATGCCCAAGAGGTAGAGCAGGGCCGGCACCCGCAGGCCCGCGGCCGCCCGCGCCTGCAGCAGGCGCCACAGCGGCCAGGCCACCGCCAGAAAGACCAAGAACTCAAAGCTCGCGAAGTGCACTCAGCCCCCCGCCGCCGGCCGGGGCAGGCCGAGCCCGGCGCAGACTCGCCGCGAGAAGCCCGTCGCGCCCAGGTCGCTCATGTGGTCGGGGTCGAGCCAGTCGGCCCGCCGGCTCTTGCGCCCAGCGGGCTCCCGGTACAGGGGGACATCTTGCTGGACGACATTCTCATCGATCCAGCCGGCGTAGTCGGCCCAGACCGCCGGGGGCGCGGCGGCACGCCAGACCTCGCTGAAGGGCAGCTCGACCACGACGATCTCGACGTCATTCTCGCCAGCCCAGGCCCGCAGGCCCGCCCACGCCTCGCCGATGGGGCCCGCGCCGGGCGCCCAGTCCGGGGCCTGGGCCGCCTGCCAGTCGGGCAGCACCTCGCGCTCGACCCGCTCCCAGCTGTCGCCCATCACCTCTTTGAAGCTGAGGTTCTGCTCGACGCAGGCCGGGCTGCCGGTGCACCACTGCCCCCCTCCCTCGGCCCGCATCAGCCAGCGCAGCCGCGGGTCGGCCCGGTGGCGCCCGGCGGCCACGTGCACCAAGGCCTCGGGCCCCCGGGTGAGGGTCCGCAGGGTCGCCAGCCCTGCGCGCAGTCCGCGGGCCTCGACCAGGGCGCCCGGCACGTCCAACAGCGCGAGGCCGCCCCGCAGGGCGCCGGGCCGCCGGGGGTTGTGCGCGTCGATGGCCTCGGGGTCGAGGGCCACCAGCAGCACGTGGGGGGCGCGCGGGCCGCCGAGCAGGCCGCGGGCGAGCTGCTCGACCTCGATCAGGGTCGTATACGCCCGCCCGAGGTTGTAGATCTGGGGAGCGTTTGGGTCAGGCGCAGCGGCGCCGCCGCAGCGCTCGATCTCGCCGGGGATCAGCGCCAGCGACGCCCGGCTGCTGCCCACGATCACCACCGCCGGGCGGGTGGGCATCGGCAGGTCAGCGAAGGCCAAGAGATCGGTCGGCCAGCGCTGCGGCTCGGCCCAGCGCAGGCCCAGCGCGTCGCTGAGCGCGGTCAGGCAAACCGCCCCGGCCAGCAGCATCCCCAGGACGCTGAGCCCGCGCCGGGTGACCGCCGCCCCGCCCGGCCCCGCGCCCTCGGTCACTGAAAATAGCCCTGCTCAGCCAACACCTTGCGCAGGGCGTCGGCCCCGACCCGCTCGTCGGGGTGCGCGCCGCCCACCGCCCGCTGCCAGGCCACCAGCGCGCTCCACAGGGCCGCCTTGGCCCGCTCGGGATCGGCGCTGGCCACCTCGGCGGCCCCGCCCTCGCGCGCGCCCGGGGGCGCCTTGGCGGCGGGCGGCGGGGGGCGCAGCTCGAGGCGCGCCGCTTCGGGCGGCCCCCCCCCTTCGGTCGGCGCGGCCCCGGCCGGCACGATCAGGCGGTGGGCCCGGGTCAGGGCGGCCCGCGACCCGTCGGGCGCCTGCTGGATCAGCGCCGCGGGCGCGCCGGCCGGGCCGCGCCGCCGCAGGGTCTGCAGCGGCTGGCCCGCGGCGTCGCTGGGCACCACCGCCTGCCCGGCGGTCAGCAGCGTGGGCATGACGTCCAGCGCGCTGCACAGGCCCGGTCGGGCGGCCG
>JBJONS010000228.1:0-12179 GCA_046051725.1 Pseudomonadota bacterium
GGCAGGAGCGCAGCGTGCCGAACACTCCCTTCTTTGTCCTCGGCTGCCCCCGCTCGGGGACGAGCTGGCTCGGCGCGGTGCTCGACGCCCACCCCCGCCTCCGCTGCGGGATGGAGCTCGACCTGCTGTCGGCCTTCGGGCAGGTCGCGCGCGTGCGGGGCGTGCACGCCAACCCCGAGCGGGCCAAGGGCGGGCCGACGGTGCAGCGCGGCGGCGCCAACCAGCTCGCGGCCATGCACCTCCACGACATCGCGCGGTGGGAGCTCACCGAGAGCGGCAAGCCCCGCTTCGGCGACAAAACGCCCTCCTACGCGCTGAACATGGAGCTCCTCTCGGCGGTCTTCGCCGGCTGCCAGTTCATCCACATCATCCGCGACGGGCGCGACAACGTGTCCTCGCTGCTGCAGAACGAGTCCACCCAGCGGCACTGGCGCACCGAGGACTGGGTGCCCCGCACCGTCGAGGCGTCGGCCCGCTACTGGCTCGAGCACGTCCGCCGGGCGCAGGCCTCGGGCGCCAAGCTCGAGCCCGGGCGCTACGCCGAGGTCCGCTACGAGGCGCTGATGCAGGACCCGCTCGGCGAGGGCCGGCGCCTGCTCCGCTTCCTCGGCGAAGACGACGACCCGGCGGTCGACGCCGCGCTGCGCACCGCCCAGCGCAAGTCGCCGCGCTGGCACGAGCGCCTCTCGCCGGCCGAGCTGCGGCGCTTCCACCTCGTGCCGGGGGTCAACGCCCTGTGCGAGGCGCTCGGCTACGCCCTCTACACCACCCCGGACCCGGGCCCGGCCGCCGCCGCCGCCGCGGTGGCCCAGGCCGAGGCCGCCGCCGCCGCCGGTGATGACCGCGCCGCCGTCGAGATCATCGAGCAGGCCGCCGCGCAAGGGGCCGACAGCGCCGGCATGTGGGCGACCCTGGCCCGGGCCGAGCAGCGCCGCGGGCGCCCGGCGGTGGCCGCCCAGCTGCGGGTGCGCGTGCTGCGCAACCACCCCCTCGACCCGACGGTCTGCGCCGAGCTGCTCGCCCAGACTGACCTGCCCGAGGCCATCTTCGGGCTCACCGCCGCCTTGGCCGGCGGCGTGGGGCGCCTGCGGCCGCAGATCCAGGCCCTGCTGCAGGCCCGCGGCCTCGACCCGGCCGGCGCCCGCGCCCTGGTCGCCGCCCTGCCCGAGCCCAAGCGCCCGCACCCCGGGGATCACGCGCTCGCGCCCTTGCACCGGCTGCGGGTCGCCCTGCGCAGCGAGGACCACGCCGCGATGCAGCGCCTCGTGCCCGAGGCCGTGCCGCTGTGCCGCGAGCCGGCGACCGCGCTCGAGGCCCAGACCCTGCTGGCCGAGGTCGGGCGGGTCCGGGCCGACCCCGCCTGGCTGCGCCACACGCTGCAGTTGGCCGGCGCAGGGCAGCTCGACGCCCTGCTGCAGCTCGCCGGCGCCCAGACCTCGGGCGCGGGGGTCGACGCGCTGACCGCCGCCCTGCAGCGCATCGAGCTGCCCGCCGCCCGCGAGGGCGTGTCGGCTGCCTTGCGGGCCCGCGGCCTCGACGACGACACCACCAACGCGCTGACCAGCCGGCTCGGGCAGCAGCGGGCGGCCTGGCTCCAGCCCTGAGCGGCGGGCGCCGGCGGGCAGCGGCCCGGCGCGGCGATATCCTCCCCCCATGTCCCCGCAGCGCGGCGCCCTCATCCTGACCGTCACGCGGGCCTGCGACCTGCGCTGCAGCTACTGCCCGACCGCCAAAGACGGCTGGCCCTCGCTCACGCCCGACGACGCCCGGGCGGCGGTGCGGCTCTTCGCCGACCGCTTCGGCGGCGGCGATCTCAAGCTGTTCGGCGGCGAGCCGCTGCTCGTCCCTGACGTGGTGGACGCCGCTCTCGACGAGGCGCACCGCCAGCCCGCCGTCCGCCGCACCTACCTGAGCACCAACGGGCTCGGCCTGTCGCCGGCCCGGCTGACCGCCCTGTCCCGCTACGACAAGCTGATCTTGACGCTGTCGATGGACGGCGCGCCCGAAGACCACCGCCGCTTCCGCCGCCAGGTCTCGGCCGACCGCCCCGACGCCTACGCCCACCTGCTCGAGCTGATGCCGCTGCTGCTGCGCTTCCCCCGCATGGTGGTCACCCAGACCATCCCGCCGGCGACCGCGGCCCGGGCGGCGCAGAACTTCCTGCACCTGCGCGGCCTCGGCCTGCGCCGCTTCAACCTGCTGCCCGGCTACTACCTGCCCTGGCGCCCCGAGCAGCTCGCCGCCTTAGAGCAGGGCTTCGCCGAGATCGGCGCGCACTTCGAAGCCGCCTGGGCCGCCGGCGAGCGCCTGTACCTGCGCAACCTGTTCACCCTCGCGCCGACGCCCTTCTTCAACACCGGCCTCGTGGTCGACGCCGACCGCAGCATCCACCCGAGCAACATCGGGCTGTCCGGCGCGCTCGACGAGACGCGGACGGCCACCCGCTGCGGCGACCTCGACGACCCGCCGACCCCCGCGGCCCTCGCGGCCAAGGCCGCCGAGGTGAACGGCCTGCTGGCCGCCCACCTGCGCCCCGAGGTCTGGGAGAGCACCCACGCGGTCGACGCCGCGCTCACCCGCCTCTGCCGCCGCCTGCTGCCGGCCTGGGCCCGCGCCCGGCAGCAGCGGGCCGCGCCCCTGCCCGCTGATCTCGACGCCGCCCCTCCGCCCGCGGCGCCGCCCCCCTCCGCTTGGTGACCCATGTCCCGCCCCGTCCGCCCGCCGCTCGTCCTCTCCTCCACCTTCGTCTTTGACGACGCTGACGCCATGGACCGCGCGGTCAGCGCGCTGGACGCCCCGCTCTACACCCGCTGGGACAACCCCACCGTCGCCGGGGTCGAGGCCCGCCTCGCCGCGCTCGAGGGGGCCGAGCGCGCCCTGCTGGTCAGCTCGGGCATGGCCGCCATCCACCTCGCCTGGCTGACCGCCACCGAGGGCGGCGGGCCGCTGGTGGTGCAAGAGGCCGTCTACGGCGGCACCGAAGAGCTGCTGCGCGCCCTGCCCTGGCCCGGCGTGCGGCGCCTGCCGATCGAGGGCATGGTCGAGGCGGCGGCGGCCCTGCCGGCCGGCGCGGTGCTGCACCTCGAGCTGCCGACCAACCCCCATGGTCGGCTGGTCGACCTCGCCGCCCTCTGCGCGGCGGCACCGCACGTGACCGTCGTGGTGGACGCCACCTTCGCCTCGCCGGTGCTGCTGCGGCCCGCCACCCTCGGCGCGGCCCTCGTGGTGCACTCGGCGACCAAGTACCTCGGGGGTCACCACGATCTGATCGCCGGCCTCATCGCCGGCGAGGCGGGGCTGGTCGCGCGGGCCTGGCGCTGGCGCAAGGTGCTGGGCCCCTGCATCGACCCGGCGGCGGCCGAGCGCCTCGACCGCGGCCTCGACACGCTGGAATTGCGCGTGCTGCGTCAATCCCAGACCGCGGCCACCCTGGCGGACCGCCTCGCCGCGCGCCTTGGCCCGGCGGCCGTGCACAGCCCGAGCCTGCCCGACCACCCCGACCACGCGCTGGCCGGGCGGATGATGCGCGACGGCCTCTGCGGCGGGGTGCTGTCCTTCTCGCTGGCCGACGGGGCGGCGGCCGCGCGCCTGATGAACGCGCTGCGCGTCATTCAGATCGGCCCGAGCCTCGGCGGCACCCACAGCCTGATCACCCGGCCGGCCGGGGTCACCCACGCCAACGTGCCCGCCGCGACCCGCGCGGCTACAGGAATCGGGCCGGGCCTGCTGCGCCTCGCCGTCGGCGTAGAGCCAGCGGACCGGCTCTGGGCGGACCTGGACCAGGCCCTCGCCGCCGCCACGGAGCCCGCATGAGCCCCCGCGCGTCGCTGCCCCTGCTGCTGCTCCCCCTCGCCGCCTGCGGCATGACCGAAGAGCGCTTCGCCGAGAGCATGGCCGAGCTGACCTGCGAGGCCTACGAGGCCTGCGGCATCACGGTGGCCGAGAGCTGCGTGTCTGAGACCGAGCAGGCCTGGCTCGACCGGGTGACCAACGAGGGCTGCAACTACGACGCCCGGGCGGCCCGGCGCTGCACGCGCGAGGCCGAAGACCGCGACCCCACCGAGCGCGAGGGCTGCCGGATCACCGACGGCATCGACGCCTGCCAGTCGGTCTGCGGCGCGGCCGGCGACACCGGCGGCTGAGCCCCGCCCAGCAGAGCCCCGAGCGGCAGAGAGGCGCCATGTCCACCCCCGCCGAGCCCGGCTTTGTGGCCAGCACGACCCAGGTCAGCGAGGTGGGCCTGGGCCCCGAGGCCCGCCCGTGGATCGGCCCCCAGGGTCAGGTCATGGAGCGCCTCGAGCTGCACCTGACCTACCACTGCCCCGAGCGCTGCAGCTTCTGCTCAGAAGACGCGCGAATGACGCGCTACAAGCCGTTCCCGGTCACCTGGGGTCGGGTGGCGGCCACGCTGCGCACCCACGCCGCCCGCGGGGTCAAGGCGGTGCACCTGACCGGCGGCGAGCCGACCATCCACCCGCGCTTCATCGAGGTGCTGCAGCTCGCCAAGAAGCTCGGCATGCGCACCAGCGTGGGCACCATCGGCACGATGCTCAGCCGGCCCGACTTCGCCGACGCGGCGCTGCCCTTCCTCGACGAGGCGCTGTTCTCGGTGCACGGGCCCGACGCGGCGACCCACGACGCGGTGGCCGGGCGCGCGGGCAGCTTCGCCCGGGTGACCGCGGCGATGGACCTCGCCCGCGACCGCAAGCCGGGCTTCGGCCTCTTCGCGAACACCGTGCTCTGCCGGCCCAACGCCGCGCGCATCGGCGACACGGTGCAGATGCTCGATGCGCGCGGCGCGCAGCTCATCGTGATCAGCAACACGACGCCCGAGGGCGCGGCTTTCGGCGCCTACGAGGCGCTGGCGGTGCCGCTCGAGCAGCTCGCCGCGCTGCTGCCCGCGGTGCCCGCCCGCGCACAGCGCGCCACCCTGCGCTTCTTTGGCGTGCCCATGTGCGTGTTGGGGCCGCACGCGGCCCTCAGCAACGACCTGCACTGGGACCCGCGGGTGACCGTCGAGTGGCAGTCCTCAGCCACCGCGGCGCACTTTGCCGGCATCTATAGTTGGGCGCCCGACCGGCGGCGCCTGCACCCGCCGGCCTGCGCGGGCTGCAGCCGGATCGGCCTCTGCATGGGCGTCTACGACCGCTACGCCGAGCTGTGGCCGACCGACGCCCTGCGTCCGCTGCAGGGCTGAGGCCCGGCGCGCCGACCCGCGGCGCCTCAGCGCGGGGCGAGGGTCGGATCGGCGTCTTGCAGGGCGTCGTCCCAGCGCAGGTGCCAGCCGGTGAGCGTGCGGTACCACACCTGGTCGAGGCGCTCAGTCTTCAAGATCTGCTGCGGCACGGTAAAACCGCTGAGCCGCACCGTCACGCGCGCCTCGCGCAGGGCGTCGGGGGTGGTCGGCTTCGGGTTGAGGACGACCTGCAGCATGCTGTAGTCCTCGACCCGCCGGGCGCTGCGGTCTTGCTCGAGCTGGTCGCGGTAGAGCACCCGGACCTGCGGATCTTCGATGAACGAGGCTGCCTTTTCGGCGTCGCCCCAGCGGACCGCGTCCCAGTAGAGCTTGACGCTGCGGCCGAGCAGCTCTTGCTCTTTGGACTCGGCGCGCTCAGAGCTGCGCTCGGGCCGCTCTTGGCGGGCGGCGGCCGGCGGCGCCGCGCAGAGGAGGAGGAGGGCGGCGGCCAGCGTGCGGAGGCGGTGCAGGTGCATGGCCCCACGCTACCTGCCGGGCCGCGCCGCTTCAAGCGCCGGGCAGGGCAGAGGGCCACGAATTAGGCCGGGCCCATGCGCACCCTCACCGCCGCCCCGACGCCCACGCCCCGCCCCGGCCCGGCGGCCCTGCTGCTCGCCGCCGCCGCGCTGCTCGGGGGCTGCACCCACAAGGTCCAGGTGCTCAGCGACCCGCCGGGGGCCGAGGTGATGATCGGCCGCAAGTCGGTGGGCGTGACCCCCGTGCAGCTCGAGGTCAAGCCCTGGAAGCTCGGGACCCGCGAGGTCAAGGTCAAGGCGGTCGGCCGCCGCACCGCCACCTTCAAGGTGCCGCTGTTCAAGCGCAAGTCGACCCACGAGCTGGTGCTGGTGCGCAAGCACGGCCCCTCGGGCACCTGGGAGCCCGAGGACGCCGAACAGTAGGGCATCCCCGCCGGGCTCAGCCCCGGGCGGCCTCGACCAGGGCCGAGAACAGGCGGGCCGAGGCGGCGTCGGCCAGCAGCTCGGGGTGCCACTGCACGCCCACCGCGAAGCGGGCGCCGGGCACGCGCACCAGCTCGACGCTGCCGTCGGGCGACCAGCCGGCCACCGCGAGCGGGCCGCCGCGGGCGACCGCTTGGTGGTGGGTGCTGTTGACCTCGAGCCGGCGCGCCCCGAAGATCGCCTCACAGACATCATCCTCGACGATGACCTCATGGGCGGGCGTGGCGGGGTCGGTGGGCTGCTCGTGATCGAGGGCGGCGGGGTCCTCGGTCTGGATGTCTTGGACCAGCGCGCCGCCCGCGGCGACGGCGAGCACCTGCATGCCGCCGCAGACGCCGAGCACGGGCAGATCGTGGAGCAGGGCGGCGCGGGCGAGGCCGAGCTCGAGCGCGGTGCGGTCCTCGTCGGTGCGGTCGAGGCGGGCGCTGACCGGCTGGCCGTAGTGGCGCGGGTGGATGTCAAACGCGCCGCCCGAGATGAGCAGGCCGCCGACCGGCCCCGGCCGGCCCGGCGCGCCGAACAGGGCCGCGGCCAGCGAGGCGGGATCGCCGGCCAGCGGCGGCAGCACGATCACCTCGGCGCCCGCGGCGCGCAGCGCGCCGACCAGGGCCTCGGACACAAAAACCTCGGGCCGGGCCGGGCGCAGGCGGGGGCCCGGGCGCGCGGGGCCGGCGGCGCGGCGGTCGGCGGTGAGCGCGATGAGGGGGCGGCGGGGCACGGGGGCTCCGGGGCGTGGGGGCGGCCGCGCGGCGGGCCGGGGAGCGGGGGTCCCTTTGACCGCCCGGGAGGCGCCGGCTAACCACACCGGTCACGGTCGCGTCCGCGCCCCATCACCGGCAGGTCACAGCCGGCCCGGGCCGGGCGACCGACGAGGAGCAGGCATGGGCGGCGTCGCAGTCATCAGCAACCCGCGCAGCAAGGCAAACCGCAAAAACCCAGCCTTGGTGCAGTCCTTGGCCTATGTGCTCGGCGAGGCGGGGCCGCTCGAGCAGCCCGGCGACCTCGACGGGCTCGAGCAGGCGGTGCGCCAGCTGCGTGAGCGCGAGATTGACGTGGTGTGCGTCAATGGCGGCGACGGCACCGTGCACAAGGCGCTGAGCGCGCTGGTGAAGGTCTACGCCGACGGGGCGACCGGCGAGGCGCTGCGCCGGGTGCGCCTGCCCCAGATCGCGATCTTGAAGTCGGGCACGGTCAACACGATGGCCCGCAACGTCGGGCTGCGGGCGCCGGCCAAAGAGATGCTGGCCCACGTGGTCGAGAGCTGGCACGCGCGGCGGCCCCAGCGCATCGAAGAGCGCACCTGCGTGGTGGTCAACGGCACCTCGGCGGGCTTCTTGTTCGGCACCGGCGTGCTCTACCGCTTCATGAAGATGTACTACGAGGGGGGTCCGCCGAGCGCGGCCAAGGCCCTGCGCCTCGTCGCCCAGGTCGTCGGCAGCGCGGTCGTCGGCGGTCGCTTGGCCCAGGGCCTGTTCTCGGCCGACGAGGCGACGGTGCGGGTCGACGGCGCCCTGTGGCAGCACAACCGCTTCCCGGCGATCGCTGTCGGCGGCATGAACGACCTGGGGCTGGGCTTCGAGCTCTTCCACGCGGCGAAGTCGCACCCCGGGCACATCCACGCGCTGGGCATCATGGGGCCGCCGATCTCGGTGGTGAAGGTGCTGCACCGCATCTACTTCGGCAAGCCGACCTGCTCGCCCGAGATCATCGACCAGGTCGTCAAAGAGCTCATCATCGAGGGCCCGGCGGCCGCCGGCTTCATGATGGACGGCGACTTCGTCGAGGGCGGCGATCGCCTGCACGTCGAGGCCGGCCCGCGGGTGCCCTTCATCGTGCACGGCTGAGCGGGGCGGGCGCCCCGCCGGCCAGGGCCGGCGGCGGCGGTCCTGCGGGCGCGGCGCGGGGCGCCTTGGTCGCTGCGCGACCGGGCCGCGGGGCGGCCCGCCCTCCGGCCCGCCTGGCGCGCGCGAGGCGCAGGGTAGCCTGCAGCGCGTTGTTTTCGATTTTTCAGCGGGTGGTTCTGCTCCGCCAGTTGCCTGCGGCTGTCTTTCGGGTCGCGGGGCTCTTTCGGGTCGCGGCGCCGGCAGGGTGCGCGCCGTCGGGCGCCCTCTTTTGGGTGGACGCCGGGGGCGGGCCCCGCCCCCGGGCCCCCAGGGGCAAGGGGGCTGCGCGCCCCCTTGCATCCCGCGCCAAGGGGGGCCCGCGCGCCGCCGTTGCGCGGCGATGCGCCGCGCGGCGGCGCGCAACGGCCCCCCTTTGGAAACCCCCCGGGGGCGGCGCGTTTTGGGGCTGCTGCTGAGCGATGAAGGGGTCGCCGCGAAGGCCTCGGCTGCGGTGGGGATGTGCGGGCCGATCCGCGGTGGCCCGCCCGGCGCGCGCGAGGCGCAGGGGGGCCTGCAGTGCGTTGCTCGGCGCGGGTGGGGGCGCCTCCACCCTGGCCGCGGGCCGCGCCGCCGGTTCAATGGGCCGCTCCCCGCCGCCCCCGGAGCGCTCATGCCCGCGCCGATCACGAACGCGTCGACCGCCGAGGAAGAGCAGACCGCGCCGCTGTCCTCGGTCGCGCCGCCCGCCCGCGCCTTCTTGTTGGCCGCCGGCCTCGGCACCCGCCTGCGCCCGCTGACCCTGGTCCTGCCCAAGCCGCTGCTGCCGGTGGGCGGGCGGCCGATGCTCGACCACGCCCTGGCCCTGCTGGCCCAGCACGGCATCGGGCCGCGGGCCTGCCTGGTCAACGCCCACCACCTGCACGGGGCGATCGAGGCCTGGGGCCGGGCCCGCGGGGTGGCCGTGCAGGTCGAGCTCCCCGAGGTGCTGGGCACCGGCGGCGGCCTCAAGGTCGCCGAGCCCCGCCTCGCCGAGCGCTTCGTCGTGCTCAACGGCGACATCCTCTGCGACGTCGATCTGCGCGCGCTGCTCGCGGCGGTGCCCCCCGGCGGCGCGGCCCTGGCCCTGCGCAACGACCCGGCGCTGTCGAGCGAGGCCCCCGTCGAGCGCGACGCCCACGACGTCGTGGTGCGCATGCGCGAGTTCGCCCGCGGGCCCGGCGCGCCGCTGCCCGGCACCCACTTCACCGGGGTGCACGCCGCCGACCGGGCGGTGCTGGCCTACGCCAAGCCCGAGTTCTCGTGCATCCTGCGCACGGCCTACAAGGCGGTGATCGGTGAGCGCAAGCTCGCGGCGCTGCTGCACCGCGGCGCTTGGGTCGACATCGGCGCGCCCGCCGAGTACCTCGACGCCAACCTCGCCGTGCTCGACGGCCTGCTCGCCGCGCCCGGCGGCCTCGCGCCCGGCGCCCGCGGCCCCGGCGGGGCGCTGCTGGTCGACGGCGCGCGGGTCGAGGGCGCCGTGCACCGCAGCGTGGTGGGCGCGGGGGCGGTGGTGCCGGCCGGGGCCCGCCTGACCGACTGCGTGGTGTGGGATGGCGTGATCGTCCCCGCCGGAGATCACCACCGCTGCGTCTTTTTCGGCCTGCCCGGCGCGCAGGCCGAGCGCCTCGAGGTCCCGCTGCCCGCCGAGGGTGCGCGGGCCGAGGGCCCCGGATAGCCTGCACGCCTGTTCATGGTCGCGCCTCCAGCGCGCCGGAGGGCGGATGCGCTGCGTCGGGGTCGATCCAGGCTCAAACAACCTCGGCTGGGCCGTGCTCCAGCGCGAGCGGGGCGCTTTTGTGCTCATCGACTGGGGCGTGGTCAAGACCGACGCCAAGCAGCCGGTGGCCAGCCGCCTGCTCAGCCTGCACGAGGGCCTCAGCGCCGCCCTGCGGGTGCACGCCGTCGAGCTCGCGGCCATCGAGCAGATCTTCGCCCACAAAAGCAGCGAGAGCGCGCTGCGCCTCGGCCAAGCGCGCGGCGTCGCCCTGCTCTGCCTCGCCCAGGCCGGCCTCAGCGTCGGCGAGTACAACCCCATGACCATCAAAAAGAGCGTCACCGGCACCGGGTCGGCGACCAAAGAGCAGATGCAGCTCCTGACCCAGCGCCTGCTCGGCTTGGCCGCGCCGCTGCCCCCTGACGCCGCCGACGCGGTCGGCGTGGCGATGACCCACCTGCTGCACCACGGCTTTCAGGCCCGGCTCGAGGCCCAGGGCCTGCTGCAGACCGGGGGTGGCCGGTGATCGCCCGGCTGGCGGGCGAGGTGGTCGACCGCGACGGCGAGCACCTCGTGATCGACGTGCACGGCGTCGGCTACGAGGTCGCGGTGCCTGGCGCCCTGCTGATCGACGCGGCCCACGGCGAGAGCCTGACCTTGATGATCCGCACGGTGGTGCGCGAAGACGCGTTCTTGCTCTACGGCTTCCGCACCGCCCAAGAGCGCGAGGCCTTCGACCTGCTGCGCGGGGTCAGCGGGGTCGGGCCCAAGGTCGCGATGGCGGTGCTGTCGACCTTGACCGTGCCCGCCCTGGCCCGGGCGATCGCCCAAGACGACGTCAACGCCCTGGCCCGGGCGCCGGGGGTCGGCAAGCGCACCGCCACCCGCCTCGCGCTCGAGCTCAAAGACAAGCTGCCCGCCGAGCTGCCGCTGTTCGCCGCGCCGGCGCCCAAGGCCGACCCGGCCGACCCGCTGCCGCTGGCCCTGGCCCGCCTCGACTACCGCAAGTCCGAGATCGACGCGGCGATGGCCGATCCCAGCGTGCCCGCCCAGACCGCGGCCACCGTCGAGCAGCGCCTGTCTGCCGCCCTCAAGGTGCTGATGCGCGCGCCCTGAGCGCGCCCCGGAGGCCCCCCCATGGCCAAGCCCACCGCGCCCGCCCGCGCGCTCTCGCCCGAGGGCGCCGACGACCCGGCGCTGCGCCCGCGCAACCTCGACGAGTACATCGGCCAGGCCGCTGTGGTCGACAACCTGCGCGTCTATCTGCGGGCGGCCAAGCAGCGCGGCGAGGCGCTCGACCACGTGCTGCTCTGCGGGCCGCCGGGCCTCGGCAAGACCTCGCTGGCCCACATCGTGGCCGAAGAGCTCGGGGTCGACATCCGGCCCTCGAGCGGCCCGGTGATCGAGCGGGGCGGCGATCTGGCGGCGATCCTCAACTCGATGGGCGAGCGCCAGGTGCTGTTCATCGACGAGATCCACCGGCTGAACCGCGCGGTCGAAGAGGTGCTCTACTCGGCCCTCGAAGACTTCCGCATCGACATCATGCTCGGCCAGGGCCCCGGGGCCCAGTCGGTGAGCATGCCGCTGCCGCGCTTCACCCTGGTCGGGGCGACGACCCGGGCGGGCCTGCTCACCCGGCCGCTGCGCGACCGTTTTCAGATCCAATTCAACATGGAGTTCTACACCCCCGCCGAGCTGGCCGAGATCGTGCGCCGCAGCGGCAAGCGCCTGGGCCTGCGGGTCACCGAAGAGGCCTGCGCGGCGCTGGCCCGCCGCAGCCGGGGCACGCCGCGGGTCGCCAACCGCCTGCTGCGGCGCACCCGCGACTTCGCCGACGTCGAGGGCAGCGGCCTCATCGACCTCGACATCGTGAACACCGCGCTGGCGCGCCTGGGCATCGACCAGCTCGGCCTCGACCCGATGGACCGCAAGGTGCTCGACACCATCCACAGCCGCTTCGCCGGCGGGCCGGTGGGCATCGACAACCTGGCCACGGCCATCGGAGAAGAGAAGGACGTGATCGAAGAGGTCTATGAGCCGTATTTGATTCAGATGGGGTTGTTGCAGCGCACCCAGCGGGGCAGGGTCATTACTCCGAATGGGGTTTTGCATTTGGGGGCCTTGGTTGTCGATCCGGCGGGGAGCGCGGTGGGTTGAGTTCTTGGGTTTTCAGTGGACTCCAGCGACACTCCTGCTCTCTTCGTTTGGTTGAGGCTTGATGGATGCGCCGGGTTCTTCGGCGTTGACGATGCCGGGGGCGGGCCCCGCCCCCGGGCCCCCCGGGGCAAGGGGGCTGCGCGCCCCCTTGCATCCCGCGCCAAGGGGGGCCCGCGCGCAGGCTTCGCGCGGCGATGCGCCGCGCGCCTGCGCGCAACGGCCCCCCTTTGGAAACCCCCCGGGGCGGC
>JBJONS010000229.1:0-4192 GCA_046051725.1 Pseudomonadota bacterium
GACGACGGCGCCCTCACCGTCAACCCCGGCGCGGTCGAGGTCTGCGATCTGGTCGACAACGACTGCGACGGCACCGTCGACGGGGCGAGCTCGACTGATCTGACCACCTTCTTCGTGGACAGCGACCGGGACGGCTTCGGCGGCACCAGCACCGTCGCCGAGTGCAGCATCCGCCCGGGCCTCAGCCTCACCGGCGGGGATTGCGACGACAGCCGCATCCTCGTCAACCCCGCCGCCGCCGAGCGCTGCGCGACCGCGTTCGACGACGACTGCGACGGCACCACCAACGAGGCCAGCGCCACCGACGCCCTGACCTGGTACCTCGACGGGGACACCGACGGGTACGGCGACCTGAGCACGACCACCCGCGCGTGCACGCTGCCGACCGGGTACGCCGCCAACAGCACCGACTGCGACGACGGCCGGGCCGCCACCAACCCCGGCGCCACCGAGTACTGCAACGGCTTCGACGACGACTGCGACACGGTGACCGACGAGCCCGACGCCGCAGACGCCCGCCTGTGGTACCGCGACGTCGACGGCGACACCTACGGCACGCGCACCACCGGCCTGCTCGACGTGCGCCGCGACTGCGCCGCCCCCTCGGGCTACGCCGACGACAACACCGACTGCGACGACACGGTCAGCTCGACCAACCCGGGCGCCGCCGAGATCTGCGACAGCGTCGACCAGGACTGCGACGGCCTCGTCGACGACGACGCCATCGACGCGATCACCACCTACCGAGACGCCGACAGCGACGGGGCAGGCGACCCGGCGGTCAACCGCCGCGAGTGCCGCGCCTCGGCCGGCTACGTGACGGCCGGCACCGACTGCGACGACACCCGCGGCTACGTCGCCCCGGGCGCCGCCGAGCTCTGCGATGGCCTCGACGATGACTGCGACGGCGCGCTCGGCGCGCTCGAGCAAGACAACGACGGCGACGCCTTTGTCGAGTGCTGGCCCGACGCGGTCGGCTGGCAGGGCAGCCTCGTCGGCTATGGCGACTGCGACGACAGCCTGAACACCGTCTACCCGGGCGCCGAAGAGCTCGAGTACGACGGGGTCGACCAGGACTGCGACGGCGCCGACCTCTGCGACATCGACGAGGACGGCGAGGACGCCACCGACTGCGGCGGCCTCGACTGCGACGACCTCAACGCCGACATCTCGACCGCCGCCGACGAGCGCTTCTACGACGGCGTGGACGACAACTGCGACCCGGCCGACGACGACGACTTCGACGGCGACGGCTACCCGAGCGCCAGCTACGGCGGCACCGACTGCGACGACGCCCGCGACGACGTGTTCCCGGGCGCGCCCGACGAGGCCTACGACGGCCTGATCACCGACTGTGACGACAGCGACGAGTATGACGTCGACGGCGACAGCTTCGCCTCGGCGGACTTCGGCGGCAGCGACTGCGACGACGCGAACAGCGGCGCCAACCCCGAGGCCGAAGAGGTCTGGTACGACGGCCTCGACCAGGACTGCGACGGCAACGACGCCGACCAGGACCGCGACGGCGTGCTCTACCCGACCGACTGCGCCGACACCGACCCCGAGGTCTACCCCAACGCCCCCGGGTACGATGAAGACTGCCTGCCGGTCGAGGACGGCACGGACGGCGCGGACGGCGCGGACGGCGCGGACGGCGCGGACGGCGCGGACGGCGCGGACGGCGCGGACGGCGCGGACGGCGACGACGTCGAGGTCGACACCGGCGGCCTCAGCGCGGGCCCCGAGGGCAACTTCGTCGGCGGCAGCGGCAAGGTCGGCTGCGCCACCGCGCCCCGCGGCGGCCTGCTCGGCCTGCTGGTCGGCGCCCTGGCCCTGCTCGGGCTGCGCCGCCGCCGCTGAGGCGTCACCCGGGTCCGGCGCTCAGCCGAGCCCTCCTGCCCGCTGATCCACATCGGTCAGCGGGACGAACAGGGCGAGGTGGGCGCCGACCCCGGTCCGGGCGCTCAGCTCCAAGCAGCCGCCCAGGGCCGCCAGGGCGTCGCGCAGCGCGCGCTGCGGGGCGCCGACGACGCCCGAGAACAGCGCCGCCACCCGCTCGGCCGGGGTCGCGCTGGGAAGGCCCGCCGCGGCCGCCGCCGCGCTGACCGCCGGCCACTGCACCCCGCGGCCGTCGTCGGTCAGCTCGATGAGCACCCAGCTCTCGCCGCCCGGCGCAGGATCGAGCAAGCGCACGGCCCCCGGCGCGGGCTGACGGGGGCGCGGGCAGGCCCGGGCGCGCAGCGCGATGTGGGCACGCCCCCCCTTGCCCGCCCGCTGGCGATCGTCGGGGACCTCGATGGTGCGGGCGATCTGCTCCTCGATCAGGCGGGCGAGGGCCTCCCACAGCCGGCCAAAGCGCCCGGCCGGCACCCGCAGCTGCTCCTGGGCGTCGGCCTGCAGCTCGACCACCCGCCCCAGCCGCCCGGCGTGGGCCGCCGCGCGCGCCGCGATGCGCCGCAGCCGATCCGCCGCGGCCTCCTCTCCCCAAAAGTAGGTCATCGAGAGCAGGGCGTCGGCGGGCGCGCCCGACTTGATGAGCTGCCGCAGCGCGAGCAGCTCCGCCGCGCTGACCTCGACCCGGTCGGCCCGGCCCCGGGCCAGCGCCTCGACCCGCTCCTCGTGGACCGCCCAGGCCCGGCCAAGCGCGGTCCGCGCCGCGCCCGCCTCTGGTCCAGCCAGCGCCGCCCCGCAGCGGGCGAAGGCCTCGGCCACGCGCCGCTGTCCTGCCGCCCCGAGCTCGGCGGCGAAGGCGAGCAGCCGATCCGCGAGCTCTGCGCTGCGCTCTCCCTCATCCACCGCGGCGGCGATCAGGGCGCGCCCGCGGTCGACCCGCTCGACCACCCCGTCGAGGTCGGCGACCACCGCCTGCCCCAGCGCCAGCGCGTCGGCGACGTCGAGGTCGCGCTCGACGGGCGCGGCGGCCACCGGGGCGGAGATCACGACCACGACGCCATCGAGGCCATCCTCGCCCACCAGCGGGAGGTAGCGGCAGCGCAGCGCGGCGCCCCCATGCTGGAGGGTCGGCGGCAGCAGCCGGAGGGCCGCCGGATCCGCCCGCCGGCCGAGGCCGGCGAACACCGCGGCGCACTGCTCTGCGAAGTCATCGTCCTGCTCGGCGATCACCGCAGACAGGCGGCGCCCAGCGGCCGCCCGGGGGAAGCGGCGGGCGAAGCTCTGGCTCAGCTCGCCGCTGAGGCGCTCAGAGGGCTCGACCACGCAGACCGCGTCGTCGACGGCCGCCCAGACCACGCTGAGCAGCGCGCCCCGCCGGGCCAGCGCCCGGCCCCGGGCGGCGGCCCGCGCGGCCTCGGCCCCCTCGGGCACCAAGGGCTCGTCTGCCGGCGGGTCGCCGTCGAGCTCGAACCACGCGCCGGCGCTCATGCCCACCCCCGCCCGCGGCGCCCGCCCGCCGCGCCCTGTGCCCTGTGCCGCATGCCGCCCCCCGCGCGGACCGCCGGGCCTCAATTGGGCTACCGGCGACCGCCACACCTCCCCATCGTCCGCCCGCCCGCCCCCTTGAGCGGCAGAGCGCGCACCAGGAGCGCCGATGCGCAGCCAGAGCCCGATCGACGACGGCGTCGTCCTCCTCACCGGCGCCAGCAGCGGCATCGGCGCCGCGATGGCCGCCCAGCTCGCGCCGCGGGCCCGCGCTCTGGTGCTCGTCGCCCGCCGGGCCGACCGGCTCGAGGCGCTGGCCGCGGGCCTGCGCGCCGCGCACCCGAGGCTGGTGGTTGACGTCGAGGGCGTTGATCTCACCGATCCCGCCGCGCCCCGCGCGCTGGTGGCCCGGGCCCTGCACCGCCACGGCCGCCTCGACGTGCTCATCAACAACGCCGGCATGGGCGACATCGGCCTGCTGCACGAGTGCCCCGAAGACAAGCTGCTGCAGATGCTCCAGACCAACGTGGTGGGGCTCACCCTGCTCACCCGGGCGGCGCTCGGGCCGATGTTGGCGGCCGGCCGGGGGGCCGTGCTGCAGGTCAGCTCGGGCTTCGGCCTGACCTGGGCGCCCTTCTTCTCGGCCTACGTCGGCACCAAGCACCACGTCAGCGCGATGACCGAGGCCCTGCGCGCCGAGCTGGCCGGCTCGGGCCTGCGGATCGTCCAGCTCTGCCCGGGACCGGTCGCCACCGAGTTTGAGCAGGTGGCCGGCAACCCCACCGGCCAGCGCGTGCCGGCCTTCATCGAGCTG
>JBJONS010000230.1:0-6692 GCA_046051725.1 Pseudomonadota bacterium
GGGGCCGCCGTCAGCGCCGAGGCCCTGCCCCATCGCAGGTCAGGCGTCGAGATCGGCGTCGGGCAGCATCGGCACGTCCTCGCGCCCGTGGTACCAGGCGGTCAGGGCCCTGCGCGGACGGCCCGCGGGCAGCACCGCGTGCGGCAGGCCCTCGGACAAGAAGACCACCAAGCGGTCGAGCTGGGGCCACAGGTCGGCGGCCTGCTCACCCGCGGCGGTCTCGGGGGCGGGACCCCCGCCGTCCACGGCCACCAGCGGGGCAGGGACCGGCGCGCCCGCGGGCAGCCAGACCCGCAGCGCGCCGCCGTCGGCCGGGCTCCAGCCGGGGTTGGCATACCAGATCGCCGTCGCGACCCGGTTCGGACCACCCGGGTGCTGGTCTTGGTGGCGGCGGTAGCCCGCGCCACCGGGCGGGAAGGTGGCGAGCTGCAGGCTGTAGCGCTGCAGGCCCAGGCGCAGGCCGAAGGACAGCTCGCCGCGCAGCGATGAGAACAGCGTCAGCAAGGGTGAGAGCGCGGGCTCGGCCTCGGCGGCGCCCGCGTCGAGCCAGCGCAGCGCGTCGCCCCGCACCGACAGGTCGGCCCGCAGCCGGCCACCCCGGCCGATGCGCGCCGGCTGGGCGGTGGCCGAGAGCCGGTCGAGGGCCGCCGCCGCCGCGGGCGCACCGGGGCCGAGCGCCCCGTCGACGACCACCGGCAGGCCCGCCGCGAGCTGGTCGAGGGCCGGCTCGTCGAGCAGGGGGCTCATGCCGGGGTCTGTGCCTGGGCCCGACGGCGGGCGACCACCAGCGCGCCGAGCGCCCCGCCGATGCACAGGTAGGGGAAGACCCATCCGCCGCGGGTATAGACCGTGTCGACGGTCTGCAGGGGGACGGTCGCCACGTCGGTCACGTCGGTGAAGGGCGCGGTCTCGTGGCGGATGCGACCGTGGGGGTCGACCACCCAGCTCACCCCCGTATAGGCCATGCGCACCATCGGCCGGCCGAGCTGCAGCGCGTGGATGGTGGTCAACATGGCGTGCTGGTGCGGCGATGAGGTGTCGCCGAACCACGCGTCATTGGTGATCACCACGAACAGATCGACCGGGCGCTCGCGGTCACCGGCGAGCAGCTTGTGCATCGACAGGTTGAGGATGGCCTCGTAACAGATGGGCACCGAGTAGGTGTAGGCGTGCCCCTCGGCGGTGGTGCCGTCAAAAGTGGTGGGGGTGTCCCCGGCGCGGAAGTCACCCGGCCCCGAGATCAGCTCGTTGAGGATGGGGAAGGTGCCGCTCAGCGGGATGTACTCGCCAAATGGCAGGGGGATCATCTTGTCGTAGCGCCCGTTGAGCGCGCCGTCGCGGGTAAAGCCATAGGCCGAGTTGTAGGCCAAGAACCCGCGGGGGGCCTCTTTGGACTTGGGCACGTCCTCCATCGTGCCGCCGCCGATGAGCAGGTCGGCGTTCAGCCGCGTGGCCAGCGTGCTGAACAGCTCTTTGGGCGAGCGGCTGTTGAGGCTCTTGAACCGCCGCTCATCGTCGGGGTTGAGCACGCTGGTGCCCTCGGGCCAGATCACCAGATCGGGCGTGAGCAGCTTTGCGCTCAGGCTCAGGGCCTCCCACTCCATCACCGCGGCGAAGGGGCTCTCTTTCAGCCGCTGCTCCATCGTGACGTTCTGCTGCAGGATGGCCACGCGCAGGTTCGGCGCCTGGGCCGCGGCGGCGTCGAGCGCCCCGATCCGCCACAGGCCGAAGCCGACCACCCCCGCCAGCGCGCCCGCGGTCAGGCCGGTGGGCACCCAGGGCAACGGTCGGCCCTCGCGCCGGCTCCACAGCCACTCGGCGCCCAGCGCGTTGGTCAAGAACACGAGGAAGGTCAGGCCGGTGATGCCCGTGACGCTGGTGAGCTGGTAGGTCGGCAAAAAGCGGTACTGGCTCACCCCGTGGTAGTAGGGGAACAAGGCCGGCAACATCTCGACCGCCACCTCGAGCGCCGGCCAGGCCAGCAGCCACCAGCGGCCGAGGTGCCGGCGCAGCACCGGCGCCAGGGGGAAGACCAGCGGGTAGGGCAGGGCGAAGAGGAAGGCGAAGAAGCTGTGCAGGCCAAAACCCACCGCCCAGGGCAGGTTCGAGAAGCGGCCGATGGTCTCGATGATCCAGAAGTAGAGCCAGAAGATCGCCACCCAGCCGCCGGCGAAGGCCACCAGCGCGTTGATCTTGTAGGCGCGGCGGTCGCCGGGCGCCCCCTGCATGGCCCAGAGCATGGGCACAAAAGACAGCCAGTGGGCCCAGTGCAGGTTCACCGGCGCGGCGATGAACACGAGCAGCACGCCGCTGAGCACGCTGGCGGCCAGCCGCAGCGCCAGCGGAGAGGTGGCCGTCGGGCCCGCGCCCGCAGGTGCGCTCGGCGCTGTACCCGTGCGGGGATCTTCTGGTGGGCGCGGCCCAGCGACGGGTTCGGTCGGCTCAGTCATGGTCGCCCCCGGCCGGCGGGGCGGCGAAGGTCAGGGTGCAGGTGTCGAGCAGGGCCACCGCGCCCTCGGCCCCGAGCTCACGCCCCAGGCCCGAGCACTTCACCCCGCCGAAGGGCAGGGCCGGGTGGCTGTAGGGCGCCTCGTTGACAAAGACGCCGCCGACGTCAAGCTCGGCGGCCAGGGCCCGCGCGCGGTCGTGGTCGGCCGACCAGATGCTGGCGCAGAGGCCGTAGCGGCTGTCATTGGCCCGCAGCACGGCGTCGACGGCGTCGCGCACCCCCCAGACCGGGGCGAGGGGCCCGAAGGTCTCGGTGCAGGCCGCTGGGCTGCCGTCGTTGGGGTCGAGGATGAGCGTGGGCGCGACGTGGTGCCCGGGCCAGGCCGGCCCGTCGAGGCGGCGGCCGCCGTGCAGCAGGCGGGCGCGGCGGCCCCGCAGGCTGGCCGCCACCTGCTGCTCGAGCTGGTCGCGCAGGTCGGCGCGGTGCAGGGGGCCGAGGCCCACCGCGCGGTCGGCCGGGTCGCCGACCACCACCGCGCGGAAGCCCTCGAGCATCACGTCGAGGAAGCCGTCCAGCACGCTGTGCTCGACGAAGAAGCGCTTGGCGGCGATGCAGCTCTGGCCGTTGTTGAGCAGGCGCGCGGCCACCGCGGCCCGGGCCGCCGCCTCGACGTCAGCGTCGGCCAGCACGATGAAGGCGTCGCTGCCGCCGAGCTCAAGCACGCAGGGCTTGAGCTGGGCGCCGGCGTGGGCGGCGACCGCCCGCCCGGCCTGCTCGCTGCCGGTGAGCGTGACCGCCCGCACCCGCGGGTCGGCGATGAGCCGCGCCACCTCGTCGATCTCGACAGGCAGCAGGCTGAGGCCGCCGGGGCCGACGCCCGCCTCGGCGGCCAGCGCGGCGAGGGCCTCGGCGCAGCCGAGCGCGGTGGGCGCGGGCTTGAGCAGGGCGCCGTTGCCGCCCGGCCAGGCCGAGACCAGCACACGCACCGCCTGCCACAGCGGGAAATTCCACGGCAAGATCGCCAGCACCAGGCCGGCGGGCCGCCGCTGCACCTCGCTGTGCCAGGCCTTGGCCGCCACGGCGCGGGGCGCGACCCAGCCCCCGCCCGCCGCGGCGGCGTGGTCGAGCGCCGCGGCGCACTTGTCGACCTCGGCCTCGCTCTCGGCGACGCGCTTGCCGACCTCGGCGGTCATCAGGGCGGCGAGGCGGTCGCGGTCGCGCCGGAGCAGGCCGGCGAGGCGGCCCATGGCCTCGAGCCGCGGCCCGACCCCGCCGCCGGCCCAGCCCCGCCAGTCGGCGGCGGCGGCGGAGAGGCGGGCCTCGACTTGCGCGGGGGCCAGCAGGTGCATCACCCCCAGATCGGCGAGAGAGTGCGGATCTTGACGGGGGACCGCCGCGCCGCGGGGCGGGTCGTGCGGCGGGTCGGTGGGCGGGCGCGGGGCGGACATCGGGCCTCCTCGGGGGCCGAAGGTAGCCCCGCCCCGCCGGCGGCGCCGCCCCTGCCGCCCGCGGGCACTGGCCAGCGGGGCCGCCTGGGCCTTAGGGCGCGCGGCCCGCCGGAGGACCCCCATGCACGCGCCCGACCCCGCCCCAGGCCCCCTCTCGATCTCCCGCGTGGGCGTCGGCCGCGCGGATCGCGGGCCCATCGCCGGGCCTGCTTGGGGGCGGCGGCGGGCGCTCGCGCTCGCGCTCGGCGGCGAGATTGACGGCGTCGAGCAGGTCTTCGGCTTGCTGCTCGCGGTCGAGGCCGGCGGTGTGGCGCCCGGGCTCGGCGCCCGCGCGGCGGCGGCGGCGGGCCTGCCCGGCCTGGCGACCCTGACCTTCGCCTCGGGCGCGCCGGGGGGCCCCGCCCTCGACGGGGGCCTGGGGCTCGACGAGGTGGTGGGTGAGGCGGTGGCCGCGGCCCTCGCCGACCTGCAGCCGGGCAGCCTCGGCTGGGGCCGGGCGCTGCGCTGGGATCTGCTGCGCTGCACCGATGCGGCGCGGGTGCTGCGCCGCCGCAAGCTCGAGCGCGGCGCGGCCCACCTGCGCACCGCCGACCCTGATGCGGGCCTCAAGCGCCTGATCGAAGAGCTGCACGCCGATCCCGCGCCGCCGAGCCTGGTGTGGGAGGCCGCGCTCTGCGACCCCGCCCTGCCGGTGCTCTGCGCCCGCGACGCCGCGGGTCGCCCCCGGCTGGGCCTCGCCTGGGTGGGCGGGCGCGAGGCGGGCCTGCCCGGGCCGCCGCGCGAGGGCGGGGGCGTGTTCGGCCGCGCGGCGCGCCTGCTCGAGGCCCAGCTCTGGGGCCGCCACCGCCAGCCGGTCCACGCCGCCGTGCTCTGCGGGGCCGGCGGCGACGCCCGCCTCGACGTCGAAGAGCCGCCGCCCCACGATCTCGTGCGCGGCGCCGAGCGGGCGGCCCGGCGCTTGTCCGACGCCCTGGCCCGGGCGCTGGGCGAGGCCCAGACCAGCCCGCCCCTGGCCCTCGCCGGCCTCGTGCGCGAGCGCCCCGAGGCGGGGGTCGACGAGGATGAGGGTGAGGGCTTGGTCGGCCTGCGCTTCCTCTCCCCCACGGGTGAGGAGCTCCCCCTGCTCAGCGCCCCGCGCCCCGGCACCCCGCTGCTGCTCGCCGGCCTGCGCCGGGCGGGCCTGCGCCCCCTCGCGCTGGGCGCGGCCCGGGTCCGCGGGGTCGACCCGCTGCCCGACGGCCTCAAGGCGGCCCTCGACCGCGCGGATCGCCTCGAGCTGCTGCCGGTGGTGCCGGTGGTGGCGCCGCCCCGGGCGGCGGTGGTGGCTCCCGAGGGGGTGGCTGGCGGCGAGGACGGACCTGCTGAGGATGATCTCAGCGACGCGGGTCTCTCTGACGACGATCTCTCTGGGGGCGGCGCCGCTGACGGTGGCCTCACCGAAGAGGGCCCCGCCGAGGATGTCCCCGCTGAGGGTGTCGCCACCGAGGGTATCCCCGCCGAGGGTGGTCTCTCCGAGGGTGGGCAGCCTGAGGGCGGCCTCACCGAAGATGGCCCCGCTGGGGATGGCCCCTCCGAAGATGACCTCTCCGAGGACGGCCTCAGCGACGCCGACCTCGCCTCGGATGCCGCTGCCAGCGACCCCGCCTCCGACGCCGGCCTCTCTGACCCGACCTTGCCCGAGGGACCGGAGGCGCCGGCCGCCGCGCCCGCCGCGCCCGCGCGCAAGCCCCGCAAGCCCCGTCCCGAGCCGGAGCCCCCGCCGCCGCCGGGCGCCCCGACCCTGAGCGCCCGGGTGCGCGGAGAGGGGGCCGAGGCCCGCGCGGTCATCGAGGGCGACGCCGCGCTGCCGTTGCCGACCCTGGCCCGCGGCCAAGCGGCGCTGCGCATCGAGATCGGCGCGCGCATCCCCGAGCCCAAGCACCCCGGCGGCGCGAAGCCCAAGCGCCCCCGCCCGCCGCGCTACACGTGGTCGACGCTGTTCTGGGGTGGTGCCCCGGTCGATGAGCTGCACCAGACCCTGCGCACCGGGCCGGCCGGCGACCGCTGGCGCTGGCGCTTTGAGGCCCCCTTGCCGCCCCGCTGGCGGGGCATGGCCTTCCGTGTGGTGGTCGACGGGGTGGCCTCGCTGCCCGACCTGCTGCGCTGAGCGCCGAGCGGGCACCACCGCCATCTCCGAGCGGCCTTGGGCGCCCCGCCGGCCTGCGGCCGCCGGCGCCCGTCCTGCGGTCTCGGCCGGTCGGCCTCGGCCGCTGCGCGGCCCGACCTGCGGTCGGCCCTGCGGCCGGGCTGGCGCGCGCGAGGCGGTGTCGGAGCGACACCATCCCCCCCCTGACGAAGGCCTGACGGAGTTTTCGTCAGGTTGTCAGTTTTCCGTCACCCCCGGCACCATGCGACACCGTCGCGAACAGCATCCAGCGCGCCATCTTCATCCTCAGCCCTCGGAGCGCCCCCGTGGCACAGCCCTTGCTGTGCCGCGCGCGGAGGCCACATGACCCAGCCCACCCCGCCGCCCCTGCGGCCCCCCATCAACCCAGACGCCCCCATCGGCGTC
Organism: Pseudomonadota bacterium; assembly: GCA_046051725.1. Lineage (GTDB taxonomy): Bacteria > Myxococcota_A > UBA796 > UBA796 > UBA2385 > JAEUKK01. The sequence continues at coordinate 6,449 of JBJONS010000230.1, forward strand.
TCACCCCGCGCCGACGTCGGGGTCCGCAAGCTCTTCGGCGAGCCCGAGGGCGTCGCGGCCCTGCTCGCGCTGCTCAACGCGGTGCTGCAGTGGCCCGCGCCGCTCACCCAGCTCACCCGCATACCCGACGCGCTGCTGCCCGAGCAGCCCGACAGCAAGCTCGTCATCATCGACGTGCTGGCCGTCGACGACGAGGGCCGCGCCTACCAGATCGAGATGCAGTCGACCGCCGAGCGCGACTTCG
>JBJONS010000231.1:0-7506 GCA_046051725.1 Pseudomonadota bacterium
GGGCGGTCGACCGCCAGATCGACCTCGACGACGACGTCCCCGAGCAGCCCGCGGTGGACGAGATCGTCAAGGACGCACGCAAGGCGCTCAAGCGCGAGCGCGCGGCGCTGTTCGGCGAGCGCGGCTGAGCGGGGGGCAGGCCCCGCGTAGCCCCCGCAGTCCACGCCGGCGGACCAGACCACACAGACGAGCAGGGCCGGCGCCGACGCGGGTGCGCGCAGGAGCCGGAGCCGCCGCACCACGCACGCGAGCGGCCTGGCCGCCGCGGACGGAGGCGCTACTTCAGGCCGTCGTCGCCGATGGCCTCGACCGGGCAGTTCTCCATCGCCTCGTAGCAGGCCCGGAGCTCTTCTTCGGTCTCGGGCTGCTTGTAGCAGATGTCGTGATCTTCGGCGTCGCTCATGCGGAAGTTGTTGGGCGCCGCGTCAGAGCAGACCGAGCACAGGATGCACTCGAGGTCGACATAGAACGACACGCGCTTGCCGGCGATGACGCTCTCGCCGCGGGCGTTGTCCTTCCAGATGTTCTTGGGATCAGCCATCGGACCCTCCGCCGGCGCCGCCGGCTGGCAGCAAGTTGCACACGTGTGTCTAGCCCGTTGTCGGCCAAGCGGCGGGCCCCGCGCGGGGCTGTCACGCGCCCGCCCCGCGGCGGGCCCAGGTGGTCCGGGCGCGCAGGTTAGGCCGCGCTCCCTGGAGGTCCCTTGTCCATCCTCAAGATCGCCCGCCTCGGTCACCCCGTGCTCCGCCAAGTGGCCGCCCCCGTCGATCCCGCCGAGCTCGGCGGCCCAGAGCTCACGCGCCTGATCGCCGACATGCTCGAGACGGTCGACGCCGCCGACGGGGCTGGCCTCGCCGCGCCCCAGGTGCACGTGAGCAAGCGGGTCGTCGTGCTGCAGCTCAGCCGCGGCCGGGGGATGGAGGTGTGGATCAACCCCGTCCTCACCCCGCTGACCGACGAGCGCCTCGCGACGACCGAGGGCTGCCTCAGCGTGCCGGGTTTGCTCGGCGTGGTCGCCCGCCCGGCGGCGGTGCGGGTCGAGGCGCTGCGGCCCGACGGCAGCGCGCTGCTGCTCGAGCTCGAGGGCTTCGCCGCGGTGGTCGCGCAGCACGAGTGCGACCACCTCGACGGCGTGGTCTACGTCGACAAGGTCGAGCCGCGCTCGCTGGGCTTCACCGAAGAGCTGCGCCGCGCGGCCCGGGTGCGGCAGGCCGAGACCGAGGACGCCGAGGACCCGGACGGCGAGCTGATCGAAGACGAAGACGACGACCTGGACGATGATGAGGACGAGGCGGGCGCCTGAGCCGCAGACCGCAGGGCGCAGGCCGCGCCAGGCCTGCTCCAGGTTCCGCCGCCAGGCGCGCGCCGCTGCCTTGCGCGCCCCGCCGCCCGTGCCTAAGCCCGCTGCGCGCGGCCGCTCGGAGCGACGGCCCGCCTCGGAGGGCGCGTGGGCTTTTTCGCGAGACTGTTTGGGACCGACCCCGCCGCCAAGGTCGAGAAGGCCCGCCGGCTGCTGCAGCGCGGCGAGTACAACGAGGCGCGCTGGGCGCTCGACGGCCTTGAGGGCGACGAGGCCGAGGGTCTGCGGGCCGAGGCGATGGGCGGGCTGCGCCAGCTCAACCTCGACGAGGCCCTGGCCCGGCTGCGCCTCGGCGACCGCGCGGTGGGCGAAGAGCTGCTCGCGCTGGCCCAAGAGTTCGGCGCGACCCACGACGAGGTGCAGGCCATCCGCGGCACCGTGCGCCGCGAGCAGGCCGAAGAGCGCGCGGCCGCCGCGGCCAAGGCCGCCGCCGCGCTCAAAGAAGAGGTCGGCGACGACCCGCTGTGGTCGCTGCCCGCCGACGACCCGCGCATCGCCTACGCGATGGCGCTCGAGGCCTGGCCCGAGGGCCTGCGGGCCCGGCTGGTGGCGCTGGGCGGCGAGTACGCCCAGGCCGTGATGCTGCTCGAGGGCGGCAAGGCCGCCGCGGCCCTGCCCTTGTTGCTCGGCTTCGCCGCGCGTGAGCCCGCCGCCAGCTGGGACGCCGCCCGCGCCGCGATGGCCGCTGGGCAGCTCGCGCTCGCCGCTGAACAGCTGCGGCGCTTCGCCGAGGGGGTCGGCCACCAGCGCATCGGCAGCGTCGAGACCGCGGTGGTCGAGGCCCAGGTGCTCGCCCGCGCCGGCGAGGCCGAGCAGGCGCTCGGCCTGCTTGAGGGCGAGCTGCAGCGCGGCGGCGGCCTCGCGCTGCGCGGCGCCCGCGCGAGCCTGCTCGAAGCGCTCGACCGACCGGCCGAGGCGGCCAAAGAGGCCGAGGCCCTCATCGCCCAGGCCCCCAAAGACCAGGGCCTCTACCGGCTGCTGGCCCGGGCCCGCGAGGCCCAGGGCGACCGGGTCGGCGCGGTGGTGGCCCTCGAGGGCGGCCTCGCCTGCACCTGCGGCAGCCCCGGCAAGTGCGGCAACCAGGCCTTCGACGTCGAGGCCGGCCGCACGCTCGCGCGGCTCTACCTCGAGGACCGGGCCGAGCCGGCCCGGGTGCACGAGCTGCTCGCCGAGGTCCAAAAGGCCGGCGCCGCCGCCGGCTGGGAAGACCACTACATCACGGCCCTCATCGCCCGAAACAACGGCAGCGCCGAGCTCCCCGCGATGTCGCAGGCCCTGCTGCGCGCGCTGCGGCCCGGCGACCCCCGCGGCCGCTGGGTGAACGAGCGGCTGCTCGCGGGCTGAGGGCTCAGCGCAGCCAGGCCCCGCCCACCGCCAGCTCGGCGGTGGCGCCGACCGGCAGCCCGAGGCTGGGCCGCCCGCCCGCGGCGACCCGCAGCTCGACGAGGCCGCGCAGCGCGCTGTCCCGGGGCAGCAGCAGGCGGGCCCGCGCGCCGAGCTGGGGCACCACCACCGCCGGGGCGTCGGCGCCGGACCGCCCCCAGGCGCCCAGCGCCACCCCCGCCTCGCCGAGCACCGCGAGCCGCCCCAGGTCGAGCCCGGCGGTGGCCGCCGGCTCGAGGTGCCAGCGGCCGTCACCGACGACCGCGCCCAGCTCGGCGCCCGCGAGCAGCGGCCCCGGCAGGTGCCCCCAGCCCATCAGCCGGCCCGCGGCGGTCTGACCGCCCTGCAGGCCGTCGATCACGCGCCCCCCTGCGGCGATCCCGAGGCCCAGGCGGGCGCTGCGCCCGGCGGTGTCGCGCAGATCATCGTCGGTCAGGGCGACCCGCGCGGCGGAGGCGGGCGGCGCCGGCGCGGCCCCCGGGCTGACCACGCTCTGATCGCCGCGGGTCACCACCACCTCGCCGCCCGCGGCCCGCACGCGCACACGGCCCTCATCGACGGCCACCACGACGCCCTCGGGCCCGTGGCGCACCGAGAAGCGGGTGCCCTCGACCGTGGCCTCGCCGCTGCCAAAGCCCACCGCGAAGCCGCTGCGCACGCGCAGGTAGAGCGCGCCGGCCTCGTCGAGCAGGCTGCGCTCGCCCCAGACCACCCGCGCGCCCTCGCCGAGGGTCACCAGCTCGCCGGGGCTGGCCTCGACCACCACCCGCGCCCGGTCGACCTCGAGCCGGTCGCCGACCGCCACCTCGTCGCCGACCCGCAGGCTCAGGCGCTGGCCGTCGCGCAGCCGCCGGGCCTCGCCGCTCTCGTCGACCTCGACGAAGCGCCCGTCGGGGCGGGGCGCCTCGACGCGCAGCACCCGGGCGGCCCAGGCGGGGCCGGCCAGAAGGCAGAGCGCGAGGGCGCAGGCGAGGCGGGCCGCGGCGGCGGCGCGCCCGCGCTTGATCAGGGGCATGGCCCCAGGCTATCCCGACCTCCCCGCCGCTTGGGCGGTGGGCCCCGCGCCGGCGGCGACGAAACTGGCCCGCACCCCGACCCCTTGCTCTCCGCCGACCCCAAGCCGCCCGCCCCGCGGGCCGCACCCCACCGATGGAGCGCCCGATGTCCGCCCGAACACCCCCGCCGGGCCAGCTCGCGCCGCTGATCGCGCGGGCTGAGGCCGCCGGCCACAGCGAAGACCCCCTGCGGCAGGCCTTTGTGCGCGAGGTCGACAGCGCGACCCGCCGCCTGCCCGACTGCTGGTTCGAGCTCGGGCGGCGGTCGCCCGACGCCGTCGAGAGCCTCGCGCACCGCGTGCTCGTGCGCTGCGCCCGCACCCCCCTCGGCCGCTACCCCTTCTCGGGCCGCACCCTGTTCCGCAGCGCGGTCGACGAGGCCTGGGGCGACCCGCCGGTGCGCTACCACGCCTTTCGCAGCAAGCTGAGCGTCACCCGCGAGCTGCTGCGCTCGGACCGGGCGTTCAACCTCGCCCGTGACCCGGTCTCGCGCGCCGCCGACGCCCGGTATCGGGCCCTGTCCGCGGCGATGCGGCGGGTCGGGGTACCGGTTGCGGTCCCGGCCCACCAGACGCCGATGTGGCAAGCCCCCGGGGATCGTCCCCGGCTCGCGCGGGCCCCTGACCAGGTGGTGGCCCGGCTGATGGCCGACCGGGCGGCGCTGCTGCCCGCCGATCTCGACACGAACGACCCGGCGCCGGGCGCGCTCGACGCGCTGGTGCTGCGCTTCCTCCACGAGGTCGGCCAGCCGGTCGGCGCGGCGGCGCTGGCCAGCGCGCTGGGGCCGGTGCTCGGCGCGCTGCCGGGTCCGCCCCCGCGCCCTGAGCAGCTGCCCGAGCCCTCGGTCGACGCTGGCGACCCGCTCACCCGAAGCGCCGTGCGCCACGCTGTGCTCGGCGCCTGGACCACGCTGGGCCCCGACGAGCGGGCGCTGCTGCGGGGCGTCGCCGAAGGCGAAGACGCCGACGGCCTGATGCGCCGCGCGCCGCGCCTGAACAACCGGGTGGCGGTCACCCGCGCGATCACCCGCATCAACACCCACTTCCTCGGGGCGGTGGCGACCGCCATCGGCGGCGAGGCGAGCCCAGAGGCGGCCCCACGGGCCCTGTTGGAGCTGGTCCTCGAGGTGCTGCTGGCGGTGCTGCCGGAGGTGTCGGATGTCTGAGCGCGACGAGCTACACGCCATGTTCACAGAGCTGGGCGGCATGTTGACCACGCTGGCCGCCCTCGCGCGCACCCACCGCGCCCGGGCCGACGACGGCATCGCTGCCCTCGAGAGCGACGAGCTGGGCGATATCCCCGACGAGGCGGCCGACGAGGTGCGGCTCGCGGCCGACGACGGCCCGGCGCCCACCTTCCCGGCGACCTACAGCGGCGGCGGCGTGCGCCTCGTGCTGGGCTGGGACGGCGCCGGCGCCTACCTGGCCCACGAGGAGGGTCCGGCGGTCGAGGTGCCCGCGCTCGGCCTGCGCCTCTCCCCCGGGGAGGAGGCGGCGGTCGACCTCGACGCTCCGCCGGCGGCCCTCGAGCTGCGCCTGCCGGATGGATCGGTGCTGCGCGTCCCGCGGGGCTGATGGACGCTCGACCATAGGGGTGGGCGGGGGGCTCCCGCCCCCCGCAACGCCCCCCGGGCGGGGTGAAGGGGTCGAAGGGCCCTCAGCCCTCGACCACCCGGCGCAGGCGCACCCGCTTGAGCCGGCGGGGCGTGGCCTCGACGATCTCGACGCTAAAGCCATGATCGGACTCGATGACCTCGCCCGACGGCGGCACCCGGCCAGCGAGGCGCAGGGCCAGCCCGCCGATGGTCGCGTCGTCGGTCTCGGGCGGCTCGAGGCTGGTGTGGCGCGCGATGTCGTGCAGGGGCGTGTCGGCCGGCATGCACCAGACGCCGTCGGCCTCGCGCACGATGCCTGCGTTGGGCGTGTCGTTCTCGCTGAAGATCTCGCCGACCAGCTCTTCGAGCAGGTCCTCGATGGTGATGAGGCCGAGCAGCGTGCCGAGCTCGTCGACCACCACCGCGATGTGGGTGCGGGCGAGCTGCAGCTGGCGCAGCAGCTGGGGAGCCGAGGCCGAGTCCGGGACGAACACGACGGGGTGCAACACCTTTTGCAGCGTGAACCCCGGATCGTCGGCCATCGCCGCCAGCGCTTCGCGCAGGTTGACGAAGCCCACCACCTCGTCGAGCCCGCCGTCGTAGACCGGCACCCGGGCGTGGCCGTCCGAGCGGGCGAAGGCCAAGATCTCGGCCGGGGTGGCGTCTTTCGAGATCGCCTTGATCTCACGCCGCGGCACCATCAAGGTGTAGGTGTCGAGGTTGGCGAAGTCGAGCGCCCGCGACGCGATCTCGCCGGCCTTGGCGTCGACCGAGCCCGAAGCGGCGGCCTCGTCGACCATCTGCTGCAGCTCGTCGCGCGACAGCCGGGTCTCGGTGAAGTTGGTGCTGTCGCCGAAGGCCCGCAGCACGAGGTTGCTCGCGCCGGTCAGCACCGCGACCACCGGCCGGGCCAGCCACGACACGCCGAGCAGCGGCCGGCCGATGACCAGCGCGTAGGACTCGCCGGCGCGGAGGGCCAGCGACTTGGGCACCAGCTCGCCGAGCACCAGCGACAAGAAGGACACCAGCGCCACCACCAGGCCCAGCGAGGCCTGGGCGGCGAAGGGCGCGGCGAAGGGCACCATCTCGAGCACGGCCTGCAGGGGCTTGGCGAGGGCCGCGCCGCCAAAGGCCGCGGCGGTGGCGCCCACCACGGTGATCCCGATCTGGACCGTGGCGAGGAAGCGCTCAGGGTGCTCGCGCAGCGACACGACCGCCCGGGCCGAGCGGCTGCCCTCTTCGACCAGCTCGCTGAGCCGGGTCTTGCGCAGCGACAGGACCGCGATCTCTGCCCCCGCGAAGACCCCGTTGAGCAGGATCAAGGCGAGGATGATCAAGACCTCGGACCACATGGATGCTCCTGATGGCGCGCCAACGCGCCGCCGCCGCCGCCGCTAACGCCGCCGTCGCCTGGTGTGCCCACGCCGGGCGGGCTTTGCGCGATACTGCGGCCACCCCACAGGCCGGAGGCCCCCGTGTCGATCACGCTGTACCACCACCCCTACACCCGCGCCGCGAGCGTCGTCTGGCAGCTCGAAGAGGTCGGCCAGCCCTACACCCTGCGCCCGGTGCACCTCAGCCGCGCCGAGCACAAGCAAGACGAGGTGGTGGGCCTCAACCCGATGGGCAAGCTGCCCGTGCTGGTCGACGACGGCGTGGTCGTGACCGAGGTCGCCGCCATCGGCCTCTACCTGGCCGACCGCTACGCGGCGGGGTGCCTCGCGCCCGCGCTCAACGACCCCCGTCGCGGCCCCTATCTGCGCTGGGCCCTGTTCGGTCCGAGCGTGATCGAGCCCGGCAGCATGGCCAAGGCCTCCGGCTGGACCTACCGCGAGGGCGCGGCGGGCTGGGGCAACCCCGAGGCCATGGTGGCGGCCATCGGCGCGGCCCTGCGCCCCGGCCCCTTCGTGCTCGGCGACGACTTCAGCATGGTGGACGTGATCTTGGGCTCGACCCTGCGCTACATGGTCTCGTTCAAGATGCTCGACGCCGACGAAGCCCTGCAGGCCTACCTCGCGCGCATCGACGCCCGGCCGGCCTACCAGCGCGCCCAAGCGGTCAACGCCGAGGCAGCGGTCGCGATGGGCCTCTAATACCGGCTTTCCTTGATTCGG
>JBJONS010000232.1:0-6122 GCA_046051725.1 Pseudomonadota bacterium
CCCTGCTGGACGATGATCCCAGACGCGCCGATGCCGCCGCTCACAGCGGACCGCCCACCAGCGCGGCCGCGGCCCTCACGCCTGCAAGATCCAGCACTTGAGGTAGCGCGACTCGGGGAAGTCCAGCGAGGCGAGGAAGTCCATCGGCTGGCTGCCCTGGTGGATGAGCCGCAACGGACGCCCCAGCTTCTGGGCGCCGGCCTGCACTTGCTTCTGGAAGTCCTTGGGGGAGACCTTGCCCTGGTTGCTTGCGATGAGCATCCACCCCCCTGGCTCGAGCACGCGCACGCAGGCCGCGACCAAGCGGGGCAGGTCTTTTTTGCTCGACCACATGCCCTCGGGGCCGTGCGAGAAGCTCGGGGGATCCGCGATGATGAAGTCGAAGCGGTCGCCGCGCCGGCGGAACAGGTCGAGGGCCTTGAAGGTGTCGCGGGCCTCGAAGTTGTGCGCGTCGGGGTCCAGCCCGTTGAGGCGGAAGTTCTGCTTCGCCCGCTCGAGGTACTTGTCGGACAGGTCGACGCTGGTCACCGACGAGGCCCCGCCGCGGGCCGCGGCGAGCGAGAACATGCCCGTGTAGGCGAAGGTGTTGAGCACGGTCCGGCCGCGCCAGTGCGGCGCCAGCCAGGCCCGCACGTCGCGCATGTCGCAGTACAGGCCGGCGTCGTGGCCCTCCCACGGGCGCACGGCGACCTTGACCCCGGCCTCTGTGACAATGACGTCGTCGCGCCGATCTTCACCCCAGGCCAGGCCCTGCGGGGGCGGCGCGCCGACCGCCGCCGGCTCGTCGTCGTCCTCGTCGCGCTGGCGCCAGTTGAGCCAGACCGAGCGCAGGTCCATCTCTTCGGTCAGCACAGAGATCAAGGGCTTGAGCAGACCGCGCAGCGAGGGGCTGTCGAGGACGAGGCTGAGGTGATCACCCCAGACATCGACACGAACACCCGGCAGGTCGTCATTCTCGCCGTGAACCCAGCGCCAGGCGGTGGTGTCGGGGGCCATCGCCCGCCGCACCCGCGCCGCGCGGACCCGCTCGCGGAGCAGATCGACGTCAATCGGGCCATCGTCGAGCCGGAAGCGCCGGACCTCGACCTTGCCCTCGTCCCAGACGCCGACGCCGAGGTGCTCGCCCGACCGCGACCGGATGCTGACCACCTGTCCCGGCACGATCGACGCGGTGCGGCCCACCACCTCCTCGTGGTAGACCCAGGGGAAGCCCCGCTTGAGCCACCCCTCGCTGTAGGCGTTGACCACCACGCCATCCACGGCGCGGGTGGCCTCGGGCAGCCGCCCGCGCGGCCGCGGCGCCTGCCGCTCTCCCCGGGGGGACTCTGACCGTTCTCTGCCGCTGCTCATCCGTACCCCTTGGGACCTTCGCGACCGCGCCGCGCGGGCCCCGCGCCCAGTAGACTGCCACTTCGCCGGGCCCGACCCACGCCGCCTGGCCCGCGCACCCCGCGCCCACCGCCCATCGCCGCGGACGCCCGCCGCCTGGCCGGGCCGAGCGCCTATCCCGGCGCACGCGGATGACCCGCCCCGCGCACCACGCAAGGCACGCCATGTCCCCGACCTCCGCCGCCGCGCCCCACCGGGGGCCATCGGATGGGCCCCGCACCCCGGGCCTCCACACCGAGCTCTACCAGATCATGCAGGTGGCCGCCTACCACGCGGACGGGCTGTGGGGTGAGGCCACCTTCGACCTCGTGCTGCGTGGCGGCCCCGACGGCCAAGATCGCGCCCTGATCGTTGGGATCGAAGAGGCCGTGCGCGCCATCCTCGATCTGGGCTTCTCCGAAGACGAGGTGCGGTGGCTCGAGGGCCACGCCGCCCTCCAGCAGCTCCCCGGCGCCTTTTTCCAGCTGCTCCGCAAGCTGCGCTTCACCGGCGAGGTCCTCGCCGTCCCCGACGGCACCGTGGTCAGCGCCGGCGCGCCGATCCTGCGCGTCACGGCCCCCCTCAGCCAGGCGGGCCTGCTCGAGACCCGCGTGCACGCCGCGCTCGCGCTCAGCAGCGCGGTCGCCACCCGGGCCGCCGCCGTGGTGCACGCGGCGGGCGGGCGCCCGGTCGTCGACTTCGGCGCGCGGCGCTGCCCGGACGCCGAGAGCTCGGTCGCGGCGAGCCGCGCGGCCCGGGTGGCGGGCTTCGCGGGCACCACCAACGCGCTGGCGGCCCAGCGGCTCGGGATCCCGCCCTGGGCGGTGGGCTCCGAGGCCATGCTGGCGGTCTGGGGCGACGCAGAGGCCGCGAGCATGGCCTGCAAGCAGGTTTTTGGCGACCGGCTTCTCCTCGACCTGCCCGCGGGGCCGGTCCACGAGGCCGTGGCCCGCCTCGCTCCCCTCGGCCGGGCGCTCACCTGCGTGCGCATCGACCGCCCCGACCTCGAGGGCACGCTCCCGGCGCTCCGGCGGGCGCTCGACCGCAACGGCCTCCCCTTCGTCCGGATCATGGCCAGCGGGGGCCTCGACGCCCGGCGCATCCGCTCGATCCGCGAGAGTGCCCTCCCTGTGGATGTCTTCGCGGTCGGTGGCGCGCTGTTCGAGGGCAGCCCGACCCGCCTCGCCTACAAGGTGGTCGAGCTGGTGCGCGGGACCGAGCCGACGCCGGCGCCGACCGGGCCCGGGGCCTGGCCGGGCCGCAAGCAGCTGCTCCGCCGCCGCGACCACGACCTGCTGTGCCTGGAGGTCGAGACGCTGGGCGGCCGGATCGACGGCCAGCCCCTGCTCGAGGCCTTCGTGCGGAGGGGCGAGCGCGTGCGCCCCGCAGAAGGTCTCGAGGCGGGCGCCGAGCGGGCGCGCGCCCAGCTCGACCGCCTGCTCGCGCCAGCGCCCTGGCCCCTGCGCGTGTCGCCGGCCCTCGAGGCGCTGTCCAGCCGCAGCGGCGCGGAGCGCTGAGCCCACGGCCGCCGGGGGCGCCTACTTGAGCGGCGCCAGGGCCCCGCCGATCGACACCATCGACACCTCTTGGCTCGGCAGCGAGGCGAGCTCGGCGAGGCGGTGGTTGGCGGCCCGGATGTCCTTGACGAGCTCTTGGCAGACCGCGACCTGGAAGCGCAGCGCGGTGGCCCCGCGGCCGTCCATCAGCTCAGAGAAGGCGGCGAGGCTGAGCTCGGCGATCTCGACCTCGCCCCGCGCGGCGCCGCTGGCCGCGCGCGGCAGGCCGTCCAGCGCGGTCAGCAGACCAAACAGCGCGCCGGGCCCGAGGGTCACGAGGTCGACCGCGCTGCCGTCGGGCGTGGTGCGGAACAGGCGGACTTGGCCGCGCAGCACGATGTAGCAGCCGCCCTCGCGCGCACCCTGCTCGACCACGAGGTCGCCGTCGTCGAACCGCAGGACGTTCATGAAGCTGGCGATGCCGGCCAGGGCGCGCTCATCGAAGCCGCGCAGGAGGGGGATGGCGGCGAGCCGCGCGGGATCGATCACCGGTCACCTCCGACGAGCGCGTGCCACAGGGCGCGGAGCGGCGAGCGGGCGGAAGGGTCCGGCTCTGGCGCGCTCGGCGCGGCGCCCAGATCCACCTCTGCCTCAAAAAGCGCGTCCAGGCGCGCGTTGACCGCGCGGAGGCGGCTCACGAGCGTGCGCCGCAGCTCGGCGAGGATGCGGCCGGCCGCCGGGTGGCCGTCGTCGATCAGCTTGGCGAAGGCTGCGCTGTCGAGGCGCAGGGCCGTGACGGGCAGGGTCGCGGTCGCGGTCGCCGAGCGCAGAGAGCCCTCGAGAACAGCCATCTCACCAAGGACGGAGCCAGGGCCGGCCCGGCCCACCACCACGGCGTCCCCCGTGGGCGACTGGCAGGAGATGGCGACCTCGCCGACCACGACGATGAACAGCCACGACGCGGGCTCGCCCTCGGTGAACAGGGCCTCACCGGTCACGAAGACGGCCGGCGCGCAATGGCGCGCGAACTCGGCGGCCTCATCGGCGCTCAGGCCCGAGAACATCGCCGTGCGGCGGATCACCTGCACGAGATCCATCAGCTCACCCCTCAGGCGCGCGCAGGGCGACGACGGTGGTGCCCGCGACGATCAGCGCGCCCTCGTCCACCGGGTGACGGTCCGCGACGTTGACCAGCTGGCCCGCCTCGAGCACCCAGGTCTTGCACCGGTCGTGAATCGAGACGAGCGCGAGGCCGAGCTCGGCGTGCTCGACAGCGCACTGGCGGCGCCCCGCGAGCGCGCGGTCCAGCGTGAAGCCGCCGGCCCGGGCGCGGGCGGCGCGGGGGCCCGGGCACCAGCGGATGTTCTCTTGCCCGCGGCGATCAAGCAGGGCGAGGCCAGGCAGCCCCGGCTCACGGCCGAGCTCGGTGCGCTGACCAGGGGCGACGCCGACCCGGATGTTCGAGTCGGCGAGCAAAAGCCCCTGGTAGGACTCGTTGTGCACCGCGACGAACTGCACCGGACCGGAGGGGCCGATGACCATGTCGCCGTTGGCCAGCTCGACCACCTCGCCCGTGGGCAGCTGGCGCCCGCGGTACAGCAAGCCCGGCTTGAGCGCCTCGAGCCGGACCGCGCCGTTGGTGACCTCGACGCGCGCGACGGCCTGCTCGCTGCGGTTCACCCAGCGACCGTCCGAGAGCAGGTCGTAGGTGTACGAGCTGACGACCTCGCTCATGGGCACCAGGGGCAGCGCGAGCCCACCGACGACCAGATCCATCACCGACACGCCGTTGAGGTCGATGATCATCGTGTCCGAGGTGGACTGGCGCGCGGGCACCGTGCCTGCGAGGGCGCGGGAGAGCGCCGCGGTCTGGCCGACGATGACACCGTGCCCCTGGCTGAGCCATTGGTGCCGGTCGCTCGGCGCGACGTTGTACCAGAGGGCCCAGATGTGGCTCGGCGGGATGGCCGGCATGCGGTCCACGACGCCGTCGAGCTCTTCGCTGCCCGCCCGGAAGCCCTCGAGCAGCACCACCGCACCATCCGGCAGCGCTGGGATGGCCGACCCGCGGCCCAGCCGGACCAAGCGCTGACCCATCGCCGCTTCCCGCACCAGCTCGGGCAAAAAGACCCGATCCGGCGGCACCGCGCGGAAGACCTCGACCTCGCCGGTGATGCCCTTGAGCCCGCCGAGGCGGCCCACAGGCTCCCACGGGATCTCGGACTGGTTCATGCAGAGCAGCGTGGAGTGCGAGAACCAGACCTCGCCCTCGGGCGTGCGGCTGAGGATGCGGCTGGCGAGGTTCACGTTCTCGCCGAAAGCGTCGCCGTCGATGACCTCGACGTCACCGGTGGCCATCGCGACCCGCAGGTTGAGCCCGCCGGCGGCCCGCATGTTGATGAGCTCGAGCGCCGCGCGGACCGCGTCGGTCGCGGACTCAAACAGCACCATGAAGGAGTCGCCGAGGTTCTTGACGACGTGCCCGCCGTTGCGGGCGAGCGGCGGCAGCACCTGTTGCTCGTGGTCGCTGAGGAGCTGACGGAGCATGGAGCGGTCGGAACGACCCACCGACGCGGTGTAGTTGGCGAGGTCGGTGAACACGACCGTGCGCAGGCGGGTGGGCAAAGGGGGGCGCCTCCGGGGCGCTGGAGTCTATCAAGGACGGCAGGGCCCGTCGACCGTCAGGGCGGCGCGAGGACAATATCTGACCGCCGATAGGGTGCGCGTCCGTGACAGTTTGTCGGCCGCCGGCCCGCCCGCGCGCCGCCCACTGACAGCTTGTCGCGGACCACCAGCGGCGACCGGGACCGACGGCGTCCCCGACGCGCCCCTTCAAAGCCCAGCGCTGGCACGATTCCTGCACGGGCCGGTGCGGTCCGCCGCAAGCCGGCGCGCGAGTCCCCGCCTCGTTAGCCCACCCGGCCGCGGCGCCGGACCTGCGCCAGCCACCCGCGCCGCCCGCTGCCCCCCTCCGCTGAGGCCCGCATGGTCGATCCTGCCACCCAACTCCGCTGGAAGATCGCCGGCTCCCTCGTGGGCAGCGGGCTGGTCTCCTGGCTGTCCGCGCTCGCGCTCACGCGGGTCGGCGCCGAGGCCCTGCGGCTCCCGGACGGCGCCGAGCTCGCCGCGGTCGAGACCGTGGCCGCCGAGGCGCCCGCGGATCCGGCGGCGCCAGCAGAGCCAGGGGCCCCCGCCGAAGAGGCCGGGGCGCCGGTCCCCCGCCCCGGCGCCGCCCGGTCGCTTGAGCAGCTCAGCGAT
>JBJONS010000233.1:0-3799 GCA_046051725.1 Pseudomonadota bacterium
GACCCGCGTGGTCGTCCCGCCGGTCCGCGTCGTGTGGCGTCTGCCCCCGCTGACCTCAGTCGCGCGGGTTCAGCGCGCTGCGCAGCGCGGGCGAGGCCCGGAAGGTGAGCACCCGGCGGGCCGTGATGGTCACGTCTTGCATGGTGCGGGGGTTGCGGCCGGGGCGGCTGCGCTTGTCGCGCAGGTTGAACGAGCCGAAGCCGACGATCTTGACGTTCTGGCCGCGGAGCGTCGCTTCGGAGATGAGCGTGATCACGTCATCCACGAGGGTCGCGGCGAAGCGCCGCTGGACGTCGAGCCGCTCTGCGACGGCCTCGGTCAAGCCGGCCCGCGTCAGGGTGTTCGCGCTCTCGTCAGCCGTGCCAGACATCGTCTACTCCTCGGTCGTCTCTTCGGCCTGCCAGAGCCGCACGGTCAGGGTGTCTTCGCGCTGCTCGTCGGCGGTGCCGGCGCTGGTGATCGTCAGCTTGTAGTAGCCCTCGTCAGCGCTGTCTTGGATGAGGTCGTACTCATCCTCGCCGCGGCCGGGAGAGCGTGTGCGGATGGACACGCGGTCCACGAGGTCTTGGTAGTCGTCAAACACGATCACCACGACCTCGTGGTCGGTCCCGACCGGTCCGCCGCCGGGCGAGACCTCTGCGCTGCCGATCTCCACCTCCCCCGTGCTGCTGCGGACCACCGTGTTGACGGGGTCGAGCAGCTCAGGCTCCCCGACGAGGACGGTGATGGCATCGTCCTCGGCGTTGATCTGCTGGTACTTCACCTCTTCGTCGTTGTTGCACGCCGAGAGAGCGCAGAGGGCCAGCAGCAGGGAGGGGAGGGGTCGGGTCATTCAGCGCCCACTCAGGCCAGCGCGGCCTTGGCCTGGTCGACCACGGTGGTGAAGGCCGCCGCGTCGTGGATGGCGAGCTCGGAGAGCTGCTTGCGGTCCAGCCCGATCCCGGCCTTCTTGAGGCCGAAGATGAACTTGCTGTACGACAAGCTGTGGGGCTTGAGCGCGGCGCCGATCCGGATGATCCAGAGGCCCCGGTACTGCCGCTTCTTCTCTTTGCGGCCCCGGAACTTGAACCGCCGGGCGTGCATCACGGCTTCGTGGGCCTGACGCAGGGTGTTGCGGCGCGAGAGGAAGAAACCCTTGGTGCGCTTAAACAGCTTCCGAAGGCGGACCTTGCGGATCTGTGCGCGCTTAATGCGTGCCATGGTGCGGACTCCTTATGGAGCGAGGCAGCCGGTTCCCGACCCGCGCAGACGCGCGCAGGTGGTAGCGGCGAGCCGCTTGGGGGTGAGGGGTGGTCGAGCCCGGGCGCTGTGCGCGCGGAGCGTCAACCGGGTGCGGCTTCAGCCGTGGGGCATCAGCACGCGCACGTGCTTCGCGTCAACCTCGGCCATGTAGCCGGTCTGGCGCGCCGCCCGCTTCATCGACTTCGGGCGCTTCTCGAGGATGTGGCGCATCTTGGCCTGCTTGAACTTCACCTTGCCGTTGGCAGTGAAGCCGAAGCGCTTCTTGGCGCCGCTGTGGGTCTTCATCTTCGGCATCGTCGTCTCTCCGCGCCCCGGGGGCTCAGCGCTTCTTCGGGGCGATGATCATGAACATCTGGCGCCCTTCCATGCTCGGACGGGCTTCGATGAGGGCCAGGTCCTCAACGGTCTTGAACAGCTCCATGCAGCGCTCTTCGCCGATCTCGCGGTGAGCGATCTCGCGACCACGGAAGCGCACGGTCACCTTGACCTTGTTGCCCTCCTCGAGGAAACGCCGCACGTGCTTGATCTTGACATCGAAGTCGTGCTCGTCGGTCTTGGGGCGGAGCTTGATCTCTTTGAGCTCCACCACGACCTGCTTCTTCTTGGCCTCGCGGTCCTTCTTCTGCTTCTCGTACTTGATGCGACCGAAGTCACCGAGGCGGCAGACCGGGGGGCGCGCGTTGGGCGCCACCTCGATCAAGTCCATCCCCTTCTCTTTCGCCAAGCGGATGGCGTCTTCCGTCATGAACTCGCCCAGCTTTTCGCCGGAGTCGTCAATGACGAGGACGCGCGGGACGCGGATGCGCTCGTTGATGCGCGGGCCGGTCCGTTCAGGTTCGGCCGGGCGGTTCCGGGGAGAGGGGGGTCGCCGCAAAAGGGTGCTCCAAGGTCACAGAGGGAGGCCGGAAGGCCGGGGGCCGAGATCAGGCTGCTGCCCGAAGGCCGAGGCCCGCGCGCTGGACCCGCTGCCCGCCCACAGCCGGGGAGGGAGGCGGGAGCTGCGCTGCGCAGGTCCCGCTGGGTCGGGCCCCCTGGGCTTGACCGGCCGCGCGCGGGTGGGTCTTGCGGACCGCAGCGGGAGCAGCGTGGTGTGGGCTTTGAGGGGCAAAGACGCAGCCCAGCGCAGATAGCGCAGCCTGTCGGCCCTGTCAACGCGACGCCAAGGCCGAGGCGCGGACCGTAGAGCGGGCGCGGACCGTGGCGCGGACCGTAGAGCGCATGTGACCGAAAAAGAAGAAGGCCACCAACCGAGGTTGGTGGCCAGAGTAGACTCGGGCGGTTTCGAACCGCCGACCCCCGCCGTGTCAAGGCGATGCTCTCCCACTGAGCTACGAGTCTGCGTGGGTTTGGGTGCGCCGCAGCGCTCCCTGACCCCCCGTCCTTATTCGACCTCCCGACAGCCGTCAAGCACTTTCTGCGCGCTCAGGGGGGCTCAGCGTGACGATTCTTCACGTGGCTGGATCGAGGCGGTGATCGCCGCGATGAGCTCGGCGGCGAGCCCCGGGAAGGCGTCCACCGGGCGGGGCGCGGCCCCGAGGACCCGCTCGACCGAGCTGACGCCGCCGTCCTCGATGCCGCAGGGCGTGAACAGCGCGTAGGTGGACAGATCCGGGCACAGGTTGAGCGCGAGGCCGTGCATGGCCACGCCGCCGCTGATGTGCAGGCCCACCGCGCACAGCTTGTCGGCGCCGCGCCAGACGCCGGGGTGGCCGTCGCGCCGACCGGCGGCGAGCCCGAGTCCAGCGAGCCAGCGGACCACGCCCTCTTCGAGCGCCTCGACGAAGCTGGCGGGCCCGTGCCCGCGCGCGTGCACGTGCACGAGGGTGTAGACGACGAGCTGCCCCGGGCCGTGCCAGGTGGTGCGCCCGCCCCGCTCGGTCTGGACCTGCGGGACGCCTCGCGCGGCGAGGGCCGCGACGTCCAGGCCGTCCTCGGTCCCCCGGCGGCCACGGGTGACCACCGGCTCGTGCTCAAGGCCCCAGAGCTCTTCGTCGGCCGCGCCGGCGAGCATCCGGGCCCGGTGGGCCCGCTGGGCCTCGAGGGCCTCGGGGTAGGGCACCCGGCCGAGCCAGCGCGGGGTCGGCGGCGGACGGCGGGCGCTCACTCGGCCCCGCTGTAGGCGTGGCTGCGCTTGTACATGCTCAGCCACTCGGACGCGAAGACGCTGAGCACTGCCGTCAGCGGGATCGCCAGGAACATGCCCCAGATCCCGAGCAGGCTGCCGCCGACCAGCAAGGCGACCATCACCACCAGCGGGTGCAGCCCGACCTTGTCGCCGACGATGCGCGGGGTCAGCAGGTAGCCCTCAATGCCCTGCACCACGACAAAGACGGCGATGACCTGCACGATCTCCCAGCCGAAGCCGAACTTCATCACGGCCAGCACCGAGGCGAGGACGATGCCCACCGCCGTGCCCAGGTAGGGCACGATGAACAGCACGCCGCTGAGCACGCCGATCGGCACAGCGAGGTCAATCCCGACGATGAGCAGGCCCAGGCTGTAGAGGAAGGAGAGCGCGCCGCAGACGGTCAGCTGGCCGCGGACGAAGGCGCTCAAG